>JAEUSS010000306.1 GCA_016788685.1 Prolixibacteraceae bacterium
GAAGATCAAAGTGAATTTTTCTTTCTGTTCAATCAAAAACTGGTTGATGTTGATCGTTCGGTAAGTATTGATATTAAAAACGAAAGCATAGAGAAAATTCTGGCCAAACTTTTCGAACACACCAATGTTAGCTACCTGGTAAAAGATCGCCAGATTATTTTAACCACAGCGAGTCCTGAATCGGTGATAACTGAACAGCAGAAATCCATTTCCGGTAAAGTCACCGATTCTTCCGGCTCACCGCTTCCAGGTGTTTCTGTGGTGGTTAAAGGTACGACAAGCGGAACAATCACCGATGCAAACGGAAATTATTCGATGACAGGTATTCCTGAAAATGCCACACTACAGTTTTCGTTTGTGGGAATGACGGGACAGGAGGTACCTGTTAGCGGGAAAACAATCATTAATATAAAAATGACTGAAGAGACAGTTGGCATCGAAGAAGTCGTTGCAGTTGGCTATGGGACACAAAAGAAAGCCAATGTTACCGGCGCAGTCTCTGCCGTTAAAATGGACGAAGTATTGGGAGACCGGCCAGTTACCAGTTTGGGCGCCATTTTGCAAGGTTCAGTTCCCGGATTTACAGCATCATCATCGGTAATACCTGGAGGGGGCAACAGCTTTAACATAAGGGGACTGGAGTCGATTAACGGCGGATCTCCACTGGTTTTAGTTGATAACGTTGTTTTCAACGATCTGTACCTTATTAACCCGGAAGACATTGAAAGTGTTTCGGTCTTGAAAGATGCTTCTTCTGCGGCTATTTACGGTGCCCGAGCTTCTTTTGGAGTGATTCTGATTACCACCAAGAAAGGTAAACGAAACGAAAAGCTATCAATTAATTACAACAACAACTTTGCGGTATCTACAGTAGATAACTTGCCTAAGCTCGCTTCGCCAACCGATATGATCAACACCCTTCAAGATGGCGGTTATTCTTCAATCTGGTCAGGGCAAAATATCGCAAACTATTCGGGATTACTTCAGGATTACAGCACTAATCCAGAAAAGTATCCGCTTGGATGGACGGAGGTCAACGGTACAAAATATTTCCTGAAACCGACAGATGTTATGGGTGAGATGTTCGAAGCCTCATGGAAGCAAACACATGACATCTCTGTGCAGGGAGGAAGCGAAAAAATTAATTACCGCATTTCGTTAGGCTATACCGATGAAAATGGTATCCTGATTACACGGAAAGATGCGTTTACTAAGACAAATATATCTTCTTTCGTAAGTGGAGATATCGCATCCTGGTTAACAACCTCATTGGATATTAAATATAACAGTGGGGAAAAATTATATCCATTTATTGATGGCTCCAGTGAACTGGGAATTTGGAAAGTTAATCTTCCCTCGTACCACCCTGATGGTACTTTGCCATACGGTACCGATGGTGCAGAATACCCCGTTATGACTCCGGCTAATATTATAAAAATGACTGATATTTCAACAACGCGAAGCGATAACAGTCGGATATTTTCAAGAAGTGTTTTGAAACCGCTTAAAGGGCTGGAAGCAATACTGGAATATTCCTTCCAAATGGATTTAACCGACTACCAGGCTTATGCAAATTATTTCAAGGTTCACCAGGGATTAGCAGAAAGTATCAAGCCATCAACTTCAACCAATCCTTTTACCACGTCGAGGGCCTCTAGAAAATACTCAACAATAAATGCTTACGCGACATACAACAGAACATTCGGTACGTCTCACAATATTTCACTTATTTCAGGGTATAATCAGGAATACAACGACTACAGGTACCTTTTTTCTGAGGCATGCAATATGATTAGTAACGACCTTCCATCCTTGAGTGGAACAAATGGGGCCACTCCGCCTACTACATACGACAATTATGACCAATATGCACTTCGCGGAGGTTTCTTCCGTGCAAATTACAATTACGCTCAGAAGTATTTTGTAGAAGTAAACGGACGTTACGATCTTTCTTCAAAATTTCCGAAAGAATATCGTTCCGGGTTCTTTCCTTCTGTTTCTGCAGCCTGGAATTTGGCCAATGAATCGTTTATGAAGGGTGCTGACA
>JAEUSS010000308.1 GCA_016788685.1 Prolixibacteraceae bacterium
CATTAATTTTATGAAACTCACTCTTCAAAAATGTTTGATAGTCGCTCTTTTGGTAGCTGCATTTACCAGTTGTGACAAAAAATCGGTTTCCGGAGAATCGTACACCAAACCGAATCCGAACGGCACTCCGGTACCCACCGATGTGCAATTCTGGCTAACCAGCCCCGTACGTCAAATCCTTTTTAAAGAACAATACATCAGCCTGAACTTTGCCGGACCAAACAGCCAATATCCGGTCATCGAGGTGGATGATTCAAAAAGCTATCAAACGATGGATGGCTTCGGATATACCCTGACCGGCGGAAGCGCGATCTGGATCAACCGCATGGACAAAACCAGCCGGGCCGCTTTGTTAAAAGAACTCTTTGCCACCGACGGAAACAACATTGGCGTCAGCTACCCGCGCCTAAGCATTGGTGCATCCGACCTCAGCGACAAGGTATTCACCTATAACGACCTGCCTTCCGGAGAAACCGATACCGAGCTGAAAAAATTCAGTATCGATTACGAGCGTACCGATTTGATTCCGGTACTGAAAGAGATTCTGGCTATCAATCCGAACATTAAAATTCTGGGGTCGCCCTGGTCGGCACCCAGCTGGATGAAAGACAATAACGATTCGCGGGGAGGAAGCCTGAAACCCGCATATTACGATGTCTATGCCCGATATTTTGTAAAATATATTCAGGAAATGGCCAAAGAAGGAATTGCCATCGATGCCGTTACCATTCAGAATGAACCGCTGCACCCCGGGAACAATCCGAGTATGTACATGACGGCAGCCGATCAGGCACTTTTTATCAAGCAGAACCTGGGGCCGGCTTTTGCAGCTGCCAATATCCGGACCAAAATTATCATTTACGATCACAACGCCGACCGCACCGACTATCCGATCAGCATACTGAACGATCCGGAAGCCGCCAAATATATCGACGGTTCAGCTTTCCACCTGTACGGCGGATCAATCGATGCCCTGGCAGAAGTGCACAACAAATTTCCGAATAAAAACCTGTATTTCACCGAACAATGGGTTGGCGCTCCCGGCAATCTGGCTGGTGATCTGGCCTGGCATATCCGAACCTTGGTTGTCGGAGCATCACGCAACTGGTGCAAAACCGTACTGGAATGGAATCTGGCGGCCAACCCGACCAACGATCCGCATACCGACCGCGGCGGTTGTGACCAATGCCTGGGCGCCATAACAATCAGCGGGAATACGGTAACCCGCAATCCGGCCTACTACATCATTGCCCATGCATCCAAGTACGTCAGGCCAGGGTCGGTCCGAATCGAATCGAACAATTTAAACGACCTGCCCAACGTAGCTTTCAAAACGCCGGAAGGGAAAAAGGTTCTGATCGTTTTAAACAATACCGAAGCATCGAAACAATTCAACATCAAATCGAACGGAAAGTATGTAACGGCAACACTCGACAAAGGTGCCGTCGGGACATTTGTGTGGTAACCGTACCCAACGGTACTAAAAAAAGGTCGTGAACAAAAGCTGTTCACGACCTTTTTTGTTCCGCTAATTAACCGGAATTAATTTAACGATGATCCCCGGATTTTCGACGGCTACATAGATATATCCGTCCGGACTTATCGTAACATTCCTTACCCGTCCGGCATTTTCAAGTAGTTTCTCCTGCCCGGTTACTTTGCCGCCCTCCAGACGAACCCGTTCCAGGTATTTAAAACTCAGCGATCCGTTCAGAATATCGCCTTTCCACCCCGGGTAGCGGTTGCCGGTTACAAATTTCATGCTGCTTGGGCCAATCGATGGGGTCCACTGAAAAACAGGCTGTTCCATCCCAGCTTTTGCAGTTTCTTTGGTGATGATGGTTCCGTCGTAATTAATCCCGAACGTAATCACCGGCCAGCCATAGTTATTGCCTTTGCCAACCAGATTAATTTCGTCGCCGCCGCGCGGGCCATGTTCGTTGTTGTAAATCCTGCGGCTCACCGGATGAATGTCAATTCCCTGCGGATTACGGTGCCCGTATGAATAGATGGTCGGCATTGCTCCCGGTGTGTTTACAAACGGATTGTCAGGCGGGATGCGGCCATCATCGAAAATGCGATGAATTTTCCCGCAATGATTGGTCAACGTTTGCGCATTGTTCATTTCGCCGCGCTCGCCTACCGAGAAGAATAAATATCCTTGATCGTCAAACACCATACGGCACCCAAAATGTACGCCTTTGGTCGAGTTTGGCATTGCTTTAAACAATTCCTGCTGCTCTGCCAGTTTATTGTCTTTTAGTTTGGCCCTGAAAATTGCAGTATTGCCTCCCACTCCGTCCGGAGCCTTTTGCGAATAGGAAATGTAGATCCATCCGTTTTGCTGATATTTGGGATGCAGGACGATGTCCATCAGCCCGCCCTGTCCCTGGGCATATACTTCAGGAACCCCGGAAATAATGGCTTTCAGTTTTCCACCGCTGAAACGAAACAATTGCCCGCTGCGTTCAGTCACGAGCATATCTCCATCAGGCAGAAAGGCTATTCCCCACGGAACATCGAGCCCTTTGGCGACCGTATCGATCCGGAAAGCCTGATGTTTGGAACGAACCACCGCAGGAAATTTCGCCGCCACCGGTGCTTGTTTCCGGCCTTTTATTTCCGTCAGGATATAGTTTGAAATGGCTTTCATTTCGGCATCGCTGAATGCTTTATCGAATGAAGGCATTCCCAATTCCGGCAGACCGTTTTTTATTACCGGAGTTAAATCATTTCCGGCTTTAAAGGCTTCCCAGGTATTTCCTGCAAAACGTTCCATCTGGGTACCGTGGCAACCGGCACAGTATTTCAGAAAATTGTCTTTTGCAGAAGCCTGACTAAGATTATTTGCCGCCCGGATTTGTTTCTCAGAGGTCACTGATTCCGGAGAAAAAAGAAAAATACGGCTGATAAAAAACAAAGGAATACCAATAATCAGAAATAGTTTCATGTTCGGTTGGATTTAATGTTGTACGCCTACAAACAGACAAACCACGTGATTTGTTGAAGATTAACACAGATTTAAATAAACGGAAACTGATAAAAAAAAAGAACATCTGATTTTGTATTTTGTAAGTAAAATTTAATTTTCCTTTGTATTAGTGGAAATCACCCATATAAATATCAGGTTAAGAGAAGGCAATCCGGCAGCCTACGAGGAATTGTTTAAACAGACTTTTCCGCGGATGCTTTGCTACTGCAAACTTTTTATCCACGACCAAACCCAGGCCCACGATTTGGTTCAGGAATGTTTTGTAAAACTTTGGGAAAAAAGAGCGACAATTAAAGCCGGGCAATCGGTTGAGAGCCTGCTCTTTGTGATGCTCCGAAACCGGTGCCTGAATCACCTCCGCAACCTCAGGCTGCATAACCACGACGGAGACTTAAATACCATTGAATCACAGGCTATTCAACACCTCTACCAGCTGGATTTCACCGGAAATGAGGAAAGGACATTAGAAGAGAAGCTCATCGAATCGATCCACAAATCGATTGAAAATTTACCCGAAAAACGAAGACTTGTTTTTATAAAGGCTAAAATTGAAGGCAGAAAAAACAGAGAAATTGCTGAAGATCTGGGCATTTCGGTTAAAGCGGTAGAAAAACATCTTCATCAGGCCAAAGAACAAATCCGCAAAGAGATACTCCAGAAGTTTCCACTGCTGTCAGTTCTGATTTTATTTCTACTGAA
>JAEUSS010000360.1 GCA_016788685.1 Prolixibacteraceae bacterium
TTGAGGGAGAACCACTGACAGGCCTTCAGATTATGGGACTGCTGGAGACCCGTTGCCTTGATTTTGAGAATTTGGTTCTGTTTTCAGCCAACGAGGGGTTTCTTCCGCGCATTGCTGCCGGGCATTCGTTTGTTCCGTATCACCTGCGTAAGGGGTTTGGTATGCCGACTTACGAAGACCGCGATGCCATGTATGCGTATTATTTTTATCGTCTTATTCAGCGAACAGAAAAAACTGTGATCGTATACAATTCGATAACCGAGGGAATTGCATCTTTCGAAAAAAGCCGCTTTCTATACCAGCTTCTGTATGATTCCGATTTTGAAATTGAGGAACTGAACCTTAGTTTTAATTTTAAAGGTACGACCAATGAGCCCATCCGGATTGAGGCCGGCGAGGACCATATCAAACAACTGATTTCACGCTACACAGAGAAAAATCTGAGTCCGAGCGCCATTAATACCTACCTGGAGTGCAAGCTGAAGTTCTATTTTAAATACATCGCCGGAATCAAAGAGCAGGAAGAAGTGAAGGAAGAAATTGATGCCGTTCTTTTCGGAAATCTCTTTCATTATGCTATCGAACTTTTATATCAACCATTTGAAAACAAAACCGTAGAAGCGTCGGCATTAAAGCTTTTGCGTGGCGACAAACGCCGGATTGATGCTGTTGTATTACAGTCGGTTGCGGTGAAGTATTACCAGATGGCTCCGGAAGAATCGTCGAAGCTGAAACTGAGCGGACAAAGCATCCTGATTGCCTCGCATATTCGCGAGTATATTCATCAGCTGCTTGAAAATGATATGCTTTACGCTCCGTTCGAAATCGTGAGTCTCGAGAAAGAATATGCTGCAAATTACAAGGTTACTGCCGGAGACGATATCATCAGTATCCGAGTCGGCGGAATTATCGACCGCATGGACCGTACTGCCGATGGTTTGCGGATTATTGATTATAAAACAGGGCGAAACCTGAAACTAGATTTCAAGGAATGGTCGCAGCTGGTCGACCGGAATTATAAGGAACGCCGGAAAGAGATTTTTCAAACCCTGATTTATTCTGACATTTTGAGTCGTTCCGAAAAGCAATGGCCGATTTTTCCTGCGATTTATAAACTTGACGACTTATTTCAGGAAGAGTTTGTTCCCAATGTCATTTTTCAGGGAGAAAAACTTATTTTTCAGCGAGTCCGGAACGAATTTGAAACCATTTTCTCCGGAGTCTTAGCCGAAATATTCAGCACAGATAATAGTTACGATCAGGTAAAAGACTCGCAGAAATGTAGTTACTGCCCTTACAACAAAATTTGCAGAAGATAACCATATGCCAGCGCTTTAACGAAATTCTTACTCGTTTTTTAACAAGTCAGGCCTAAGTCGTTTGGTGCGTTCGTAGGCTTGCTGTTCCTGCCATTCGTTAATCTTTTTCTCATTTCCTGAAAGTAAAATCTCCGGAACTTTCCATCCGTTATACTCTGCCGGGCGCGTATAAACCGGAGGGCTAAGCAGGTTATCCTGAAAAGAATCGGTGAGAGCCGAAGTCTCGTCGGATAAAACCCCGGGAACCAGCCTGACGACACTGTCGACGATTACTGCGGCAGCCAGTTCACCGCCAGTAAGCACGTAGTCGCCGATTGATATTTCCATGGTTACCAAATGTTCTCTGATTCGCTGATCGATACCCTTGTAGTGCCCGCAAAGAATGATAATGTTTTTCAGGAGTGAAAGTTTGTTCGCAACTTTCTGACTGAGTTGCACTCCGTCCGGACTGGTATAAATCACTTCATCGTATTCCCGCTGCGACTTCAGGAAGTTGATCGCACTTTCGATCGGTTGAATAGTCATAACCATGCCAGCTCCGCCGCTGAAGGCATAATCGTCGGTTTTCCGGTGTTTGTCTTCCGAAAAATCCCGGATATTGTGTACATGTATTTCAACCAATCCCTTGTCCTGACCTCTTTTGATAATCGAATGCCTGAACGGACTTTCGAGCAATTCAGGAACAACCGTAAGAATATCGATGCGCATTGTATTTTTTTTGCAAAAGTAATAACCTGACACTAAAGTCGTCTAAAAACAGAAGTTAAAAACAAAAAAATGCAGCCCAAAGAATAATCGATAGCGATTTATCTGGCAGTTTTGAACATTTATTGCTTAAAATATTTGAGTATTAGCAGGTAATACCTATTTTCGTAAGCTGAATGAGGACCTTATTCTCTGTTAATTACAATGTAATTTAAATAAATGTTATGGAACCTAAAGA
>JAEUSS010000410.1 GCA_016788685.1 Prolixibacteraceae bacterium
AACATCGCCGGCATCAGCCGCATCAGTGTAAAAGGCGAGCGGGGAACTGTTATCCGCCTGAAACACGCCGAAATGATTGCGAAAGACGGAAACGTAAACATGGCAAACATTGATGTGCATTACCGTCCAACTGATGATAAAGATCCGTTTCAGACAGATATTTATATCCTGAACGGCGATAGTGTGGAGACGTTCTGGCCGCATTTTAATTACAAAGGCTTTCAGTACATTGAAGTAACCAGCGACCGACCGGTTGAAATCCGGAAGCTGACCGGTATTTTTATGCACAGCGATGTTCCTCCTGTTGGGCGTGTAAGCAGTTCGAATACGGTACTGAATAAAATCTGGAAAGCAACCAATGCTTCCTATTTGTCGAACCTCTATGGTTACCCGACCGATTGCCCTCAGCGCGAAAAGAATGGCTGGACCGGCGACGCGCATATTGCAATAGAAACCGGATTGTACAGTTATGACGGCATTACGGTTTACGAAAAATGGCTGGCCGATCATCGTGATGAACAGCAGCCCAACGGGGTTTTGCCGGCCATTATTCCGACCAGCGGATGGGGGTACACCTGGGCTAATGGCCCCGACTGGACCAGTACCATTGCCATCATCCCCTGGAATATTTACCTTTTTTACGGCGATTCGAAGTTGCTGGCCGACAGCTATGACGCCATCAAACGCTATGTGGATCACATAACGGATATCAGTCCGGAAGGCATTACCGACTGGGGCTTAGGAGACTGGGTTCCAGTTAAATCGAAAGCCCCGCGTGAACTGACTTCGTCCATCTATTATTTCGTGGATGCCACTATCCTGTCGAAAGCAGCCCGGGTTTTGAAGAACGAAGCCGACTTTCAGAAATACTCGGCACTGGCGGCCAAAATAGCATCGGCGATTAATGCCAAATACCTGAATAAGGAAACCGGAATGTACGGAACCGGCTTACAAACTGAATTGAGTGCACCGCTTTTCTGGGGAATTGTTCCGGAGAACCTGAAAGCAAAAGTGGCTGAAAACCTTGCAAAACGTGTTATTGCAGATAACAAACACCTGGATGTGGGATTGCTCGGAACCAAAACCATTCTGAATGCTTTGAGCGAAAACGGGTATGCCGATCTGGCTTATGAAGTGGCAGCTCAGGAGACTTTCCCGTCGTGGGGATGGTGGATCGTAAACGGGGCAACCACCTTGTACGAAAACTGGCCGATTGATGCTACCCGCGATATTTCGCTTAACCACATCATGTTTGGCGAAATAGGAGCGTGGTACTACAAAGCTTTGGGCGGTATAAAACCCGATGTGGCCAATCCCGGATTTAAAAAGGTGTTGGTGGAACCGCATTTTGTGGCAGGGCTGGATTCGTTTAAAGCCAGTCATACCGGAGCTTATGGAGACATTCAGTCATCGTGGAAGCGAAACGGCGAGACGGTGGTTTATCAGTTGGTTATTCCGGCCAACAGTTCGGCTAATCTGAAACTGAAAGGCAAACAAATCGTCCGCAACGGAAAAATTGTTTATATACAGACGGATGGCTCTGTTTATCAGGTTAATCTGCCTGCCGGAACTTATGCGTTTACAGTAACCCTGTAGTTATTAAGCACGAAGGCACGAAGACGGATGAAGAATCAGGAGACTGTTTCTTCAGGTCTTCGTGCCTTTGTGCTTTTAGGTGTTGTGTTGCTTAGAGCATATTCCCGATTTTAACACCGAAGTACACCGTGCGGGGCTGGTTAGGGCCGTACATGTACGAAGGATCGCGGTCGGCGCCACGATCAAAATCACTCTGGTAAGCATTGAAGATATTTTTTATTCCGCTCAGGAACTGGATTTTTGCGCCGTTTAGTTTAACGGTGTAACTCAGTTTGGTTCCCAGATCGAAGAAAGGATCGGAATGGTGCAGTTCACCCAGATCCGAATCAGTCAGCGGTCCAAAGTAGGGTACAAGCATTTTGCCGGTGTAGTTTCCGGTAGCCGATAAGCAAACATCTTTCATGAAATCCCAGTCCAAAGCAAAGAATCCGTAATTATCCGGAGTTCTGAAGAACCTGCGTTCGTTAAATTTCTGCGGATTGTCGTATTTGGAGGTTTGAATAGTAAATCCTGAAGTCAATGAAAAATCGGTAGCCGGTTTTAGTTTCAGCTCGATGTTTACGCCCTGAACAGCAGCGCCGTCTTCCGCATTTTTTCGGGTATACAGCACTGTTCCGTTTTCATCGGGAGTTCCGATTTCGTTCACAAACGGATGATCGAGGCGGGTGTAAAAGCCCTCGAGCAAAAGACCCGTGTGCACTTTGCCGATCAGTTTGTTAAAATCGAGCGAAACCATGATGCTGTGACTGCTTTCCTGTTTCAGGTTCGGATCGTTTACATTGATGACCTGGCGCGAGCCCGAAGTTTCGATGTGTAAATCTTCGTCGAAGATTTGGGGTGCGCGGTATCCTTGCGAATAGCTGGCACGTGCCTGCAGCGATTCATTGAGCTCTTGCATCAGGCTGATTCGCGGGCTGAATACATTTCCGGTTTTCCGGTTGGTGTGCTTGGCGTAATCTTCAATTTTATAGTTGTCAAAACGTCCTCCGGCGGTCAGCTTGGTTTTGTTAAACTTCAGTTCGTACTGCGCAAATATTCCGGTTGTGACGGTTGACTGGTCTGAAACCAGGATGTTTTCGGTATGCGGAATTGATATGATTTTTCCGTCAGCAATAACGGCATTTTCATAATCCGGATAACCCAGTTTTTTGTCGGTGAGGTAGCCTCCTGTATTTTCAATTCCGGCAATCAGGCTCGAATTGCTGAACATGGCTTTGTATTGTACGCCGACATTGTAGGTTTTGTCTTTCGAGTTGCCGTAATCACTTAGTGAATGGTTGGCACCGTAGTACGAATCACGGTTCAGAAACTGGCCCGAACCGTAAACCGAAAGCAGGTCGGACTCGCGGAAGAACTGGTCGTAAGTGAAGGCCACCGTTTTTATATCGTGTTCAACAGCTTCGGCAACATCGCGTTCGTGAAGCGGATATTCGTGTTTGTTGCCACCGTCGCGTTCTTCTTTAATGTTGAAGAAGTCGATGGTCATTTTACTCCGGTGGCCAAACCGGTGGAAGAAACGTGAACCGATGGTGATGTTTTTCATGGGAGCACTCTCCGAAAAACCATCGCCGTTGGCATCAAACATTTGCCGTTCGCGCGAGAAACCGTAAACGGCCACTCCCGTTTTCCGGTCGTCAGAAATGAGCGAGGTGTTAAAGTTAACCGAATAATCGGCAGCCGAGCCTCCTGAGTTCTTCAGGCCTACCCCGGTAAAACCGGTATTGGCGCCAACTTCATAGGAGTTGCTGACCGGATCTTTCAGGATAATGTTGATTGTTCCAGCGATGGCATTTCCTCCGAAGAGGGCAGAACCGCCGCCACGAACCACTTCTACGCGCTCAATCATGTTCGACGGAATAAGCTCCAGTCCGTAAACACCGGCCAGTCCGCTGAAGATGGGGCGGCTGTTGATCAGGATTTGTGAATACGGACCTTCCATGCCGTTCATGCGCACTTGGGTAAAGCCACAGTTCTGGCAATTGTTTTCGAGGCGGAGGCCGGGACAGAAGTTAAGTCCGTCACCCAGTGTAGCCGACTGAGTAGTCATAAACAACTTTGGTGAAATGGTGTTGACAATCATGGGCGCCTCGGTTCGTTTTTGCTCACTCCGGTCGGATGAAACAATTACCTCAGAGATGTTAAAGGCATCTTCTTCGAGGTTGAACTTAATTTCGGTGGTTTTACCTGTTTCAACGATGACCTGTTTCTCCTGAGTTTTGTAGCCCAGGCTTGCAGCGCTCAGTGTATAGGTTCCGGGCGGGCAGTTTACAAGTTGGTAATGACCAGTTTCGTCGGTAAGCGTTCCGATGGTTGTGCCTTTCAGGCTTACGTTGGCGTAAGGTAAATGAGTGCTTTCGCTGACTACATGGCCTACGATGTTGGCATCAGTCTTAGCCTTTTGGGCGAAGCTGACGGTTGCGGCTGACAGGGCTATCCCCGTCAGCAGAATGTAAAATTTGTTCATAATGCTAGTTGATGATAGACAGACAACGGGCATTCAGTCATCAGAAATGAATGTCAGTAGTACTGTGCTGAAAAATTTGGGTTATAATAATTTACGGGTAATGTTTGGAGTCTAAAATCCGGCAGGAGGAGCACGGCCTTTAAGAATTGAACTGTAATAACAGGTGTACGGGAGAAGACCCGAAACAGCCAAAGTTAGTTTGTTATGCAGAGTTAATATGAAAAGTGCAGCAAAAGCAGAGCAGAACAGAAGCTGCATGTTGCTGAAAAAGGAAAATGCAGCCTGGGTATGATGATGGGATTTAAAAGGTTTGGAATCGTCGGTTGTCTGATAAGGATGGGCATGCGTGATGATGGTGCCATCGGTCAGGATGTGGCTGTGCAGGAAAATAACCTTGTTGACGATCAACAGCCCCGTCAGGGCTATAATCAGACAGGCAAATATTTTTTTTATTTGATAATGTCCGGCGAAATTCATCATGCGACAAAGGTAAGCTGATTTCGCTTTCCGGCAATCCCAATAATTGGGGATATTATTTTTTTACAAACAAAACCTGAAACTGATTGTCAAACCGAAAAAGTCCCGTCAATTTCTCTCCCGACACTTCGTCAATACCAGTAAACGGCCGGGTCTGGCCTTTAAGTACGAGCTGCGTCATTTGCGTATCGGTCAGTTTCTTTTCCTGAATTTCAAACGGAATACGCAGTTTACAGCCGCCTCTGAAATTGGTGCATCCCCATGCCGTGTTGCCCTTTACGATTTCTCCGGTTTTACACGACGGGCATACCAGCTTTTCGGGCTCTGCCTCGGTAAAAAGAATCTTGAAATCCGTGCTCAGTTCCAGAAAACCGTCAACCGGTTCGTCTTCCTGTTTAAAACCCTTTATAAGTGCGGTTTTGCCTTTTTCGGCCAAACGTTTGATTTGGGCATCGGTCAGTTTCTTACCCATAAATTCAAACGGAATAACGAAACGGCAGCCCTCTTTCCAGTCTGAACAGCCCCAGGCATTTTTGCCTTTTTTCAGTGTTCCCTTTTTACAGGCAGGGCAAGTGCTTTCGGTTGGCTCAGCCGGAGCTGGCTTTACCTTTTTCTCGGGTGTGGCAGGTTCTTCCGGAGCAATGGCGATTGCCTTGCCCGACGATCGTTTTACCTGATCGACCACTTGAGCAACCATTTGCTTCATCTCATCCATAAAATTGGCAACATCGTATTGTCCCAACTCAATCATCCGGAGTTTCTTTTCCCATTGTCCGGTCAGTTCTGCAGATTTCAGCAGTTCGTTTTCAATGGTGTCGATCAGGTCGATCCCGGTTGGGGTGGCGACCAGCCGCTTGCCTTCTTTCTTCACATATTTTCTCCGGAAAAGCGTTTCGATGATGTTTGCACGTGTTGACGGGCGGCCAATACCATTTTCTTTCATCAGGTCGCGCAGTTCTTCATCATCAACACTTTTTCCGGCCGTTTCCATTGCCCGCAGCAGCGTGGCTTCGGTCAGGTATTTGGGGGGCTGCGTAAATTTCTCGAGTAATCCGGGTTCGTGTGGCCCATGCTCTCCGGTTACAAATACGGGGAGCAGGTTTTCGTCACTCTGAACCGGATTTTTATCATTCATGTAAACGGTGCGCCATCCGGGCGAGAGGATTTGTTTTCCGGTAGCCTTAAAATCGTGCGGACCAACTTTTGCCTCCACGGTGGTGTTGGCAATTTTACAGTCGGGATAAAAAACCGAGATAAACCGGCGTGTAACCATGTCGAACACCTGCTTTTCCTGTTGGTTCAGGTCTGTGCGGGTTTGTCCTGTCGGAATGATGGCATGGTGGTCGGTTATTTTTTTGTCATCGAAAACTTTGCTCGATTTTCGTATTTTCCCCTGAAGAAGAGGTGCTGTAAGAAATTCGTAGCCTTTCAGGTTTTTCAGGATTCCAGGTACTTTCGGGTAAATATCTTCCGAAAGATAGGTGGTATCGACACGCGGATAGGTCGTCAGTTTCTTTTCGTAGAGCGACTGGATTACTCTGAGCGTATCTTCCGCGCCCATGTTAAATTTCCGGTTGCAATCAACTTGCAGCGAGGTTAAGTCGAACAGCCGCAGAGGTTGCTCGATGCTGTTTTTGGTTTCAATTTTGCCGATTTCAAGGTCGAAACGGCTGATCTCTTCCAAGACCTGCGCTGCGTCTTCGCGGTTTTGAAAACGTCCGGAAGCTGCCGAGAAAGTGGCTTCACGGTAAATGGTTTTGATCTCGAAATATGGCTCAGGTTTGAATGCGTCGATTTCTTTTTGCCGGTTGACGATGATGGCAAGGGTAGGGGTTTGTACCCTCCCGATCGACAAAATTTGTCTGTTCTGACCGTATTTGAGGGTGTACAGTCGCGTTGCATTCATTCCCAGAAGCCAGTCGCCAATGGCGCGGGCACTTCCTGCAGCATACAGGTTGTCAAATTTTTCGCCGTCCTGCAATTTTTGAAAGCCCTCGCGGATGGCTTCTTCGGTCAGCGAAGAAATCCAAAGCCGTTTGACCGGTGCGGTGCATTTAGCCTTCGACATCACCCAACGCTGAATGAGCTCACCTTCCTGCCCGGCATCACCGCAGTTGATCACCACTTCGGCGGCAGCCATCAGCTTTTCGATAATGGCAAACTGCTTTTTTACGCCGTCATCTTCAATCAGTTTAATTCCGAACTTCCGGGGGATCATTGGCAATGACCTCAGGTTCCAGTGTTTCCAAACTTCGGTGTAATCGTTGGGCTCTTTTAAGGTGCATAAATGCCCGAAAGTCCAGGTGACCTGGTATCCGTTTCCTTCAAAATAGCCGTCGTGGCGGGTTTTTGCGCCGATAATCTGCGACAGTTCCTTAGCCACGCTGGGCTTTTCAGCAATACAAACTTTCATTATTTAATGTTCCGGGTTATGAGTTCCGGGTTTCAAGTAAACCTTGAATCTGATATTTTTTTATTGGGTTGCTTGGTATTTTTGCCTGATCGTCCGCTATTCAGAAATCAAGAGTCTGATTCCGTCTTCTTCCAGGGCAATCATCCGCTTTTTGTATAAAGCTCCGATGGCCGCTTTGAAGTTTTTTTTGCTGAACTTAAAGACTTTGTATATTTCTTCCGGAGAACTTTTGTCGGTCAGCGCCAAAAATCCATTGTTTTTTTCGAGGGCAGAGATGATCTGATCAGCAAATGCACTGATTTTTTCGTACCCTGATTTCTGCAGGCAAAGGTCTATCTTTCCGTCGATACGCAGCTTTTTTATGAATCCCTGAATCCGGTCTCCCGGACTTAGGGGTTGGAAGACTTCGTTTTTAAAGATTACGCCGAGGTGACTGTTGTCGATGATGGCGTTATATCCCAGATCGGTTTCGTTCACAACAATCAGGTCAACTTCTTCATCTTCGTCGTAGTCAACAGGGATGTTGTCCAGGTAATTTTCGATTTTTGATGAGGCGGCAATACGTTTGCTGTTGGTATCCAGATAGACGTAGACCAGGTATTTTTTACCAACTTCCATGGGTTGGCGCTGTTCCCTAAATGGCACGAACAAGTCTTTGGGCAGTCCCCAGTTCAAAAAAGCGCCAACCTGAGTTACGGCTACAACTTCGAGCAGCGCAAATTCTTCGACCATTGCCAGAGGCTTTTCAGTAGTGGCTACCAGGCGGTCTTCCGAGTCGAGGTAAATAAACGCATCGATCATATCTTCCGGCTGGGTTCCTTCCGGAACATAGCGTTTGGGCATCAGGATTTCACCCAGATCGCCACCGTCGAGATAAATCCCGAAATCTACCTCTTTTACCACATACAAGTGATTTATTTTTCCTATTTCAGCCATAGAGAGTTGCGTGTTTTGTGTTGTTTTTGTGTTACAAAGTTCCCCTTTGGGGGGATTTATGGGTTTCTACCATCCCGAAGCCAGAATGTCGGCAATGTGGATAGGTTTGATGGGCAACTTGTTTTTCAGGATATATCCTTCGATGTTCATGATGCAGGAGGATTCCGTTGAAACGATATATTCGGCGCCGGTTTTTAGCGCGTTCTCTACTTTTTGCTCGGTCATAGCCGATGAAATGGCAGTGAACTTTGCAGAAAAGGTACCGCCAAATCCGCAACAGGTTTCGGTATCTTCCATTTCAACCAATTCCAGCCCCTTAACTTTCGAAAGCAAAAGGCGTGGTTCCTGACGGATTCCGTATTCGCGTAAAGCCGTGCAGGCATCGTGGTAACACACTTTGTGCGGAAATTCGGCTCCGAAATCGGTAAAATTTAAATGGTTCACCAGATAGTCGGTCAGTTCAAACAAATTTCGGTTTAGCCGCTGGTAATCTTCAAATCCAGCTTGTCCGTTTTTAAACAAGTCAGGGTAATAATTTTTAATAAAACCGGTGCACGATGCCGACGGGCTGATGATGTGCCTGTTGTTCGGGAAATCGCGGATGAACTTCTTAGCCAGTGTTTTAGTCTCATCCCAGTAGCCGCTGTTGAACGATGGTTGTCCGCAGCAGGTTTGTTCCGGATTGTAATTCACCTCAAGGCCAGCTTTTCGAAGCAATTTCACCGTATTAAATGCTGTGTCAGGATAAATCTGATCGATGAAACAGGGTATAAATAGATCGACAGTCATACAGTTTTTATTTGGGTTGAAGTTACCAAAGACTTTCTTTAAAACAAAAAAGCTGCCCGATTGAGCAGCTTTTGCACGGGAGGAGCGACTCGAACGCCCGACACCTGGTTTTGGAGACCAGTGCTCTACCAACTGAGCTACACCCGTATCCTTTTTGCGATTGCAAATATAGTAATTACTTTTTCACAACCTAGAGAAAATAACGCTCCGGAAGCAAAAAAACTGTCCGGTTCACAGCGTCCTGCAGAGAATTTTGGCCTGACTTTTTCATAATCAAGAAAATAAAGCAAGCTAAAAATTCCGGGACTGTTCGATTTTTTTTTGCGCCGACATGTAAATGCGGGTTTTTAATCGTTCTCAGGTAAACTTTTTCTATCTTTCCTGTCCCTGTTAAATCAAAAACCTCCTTGGTTATGACTTCTCAACCTGCCTTACGCATTGAAAAGAATGTGATCATCATTTTCGGAATTACTCTGATTGCTGTGATGGGCATTTCGAGTATTACTCCGGCGTTTCCGGGAATCATCCGGTATTTTGGAATTTCAACGCAGCAGGTGGGATGGCTGATTGCGGCATTTACGCTTCCCGGTGTGTTTTTGACACCGGTTACAGGCATTCTGGCCGATCGCCTGGGACGCAAGCTTGTGTTGGTTCCGTCGTTGTTTATATTCGCTATCGCAGGCTTTTTATGTTCGTTCACGCGCGATTTTCATTCTTTGCTGTTTTTTTTGTTCTTCGAAGGAATTGGGGCTGCAGGGCTTTCGAGCATCAATATTACACTGATTGGCGATTTATATTCAGGAGATAAACGGACAGCCCTGATGGGCTACAATGCCAGTATCCTGAGTATCGGGACAGCTGCATACCCGGCGCTTGGCGGTTTTATTGCAGCTTTGGGCTGGCAGTATATTTTTTACCTTCCTTTGCTGGCGATTCCGCTT
>JAEUSS010000411.1 GCA_016788685.1 Prolixibacteraceae bacterium
ATCATCAATAAAAAATCAGAACTCATGAACACAGACCAAATTATTGCTCAAGCGACCGAAATGGTTGTTCAGTATGGACCGAGACTGATCGGGGCTGTTATTGTATTTATCATTGGAGGATGGCTGATTAAAATGCTGACAACCGGATTTGGTTCGATGATGGAAAAACGGAAAATGGACGAATCATTAAAGCCATTTTTAAAAAGCATTGTAAACATTCTTCTGAAAGTATTGCTCATCGTCAGTGTTCTAAGTATGATTGGCGTAGAAATGACTTCGTTTATTGCGATTCTGGGAGCAGCCGGGCTTGCCGTCGGATTAGCACTTTCGGGTACCATGCAGAATTTCGCCGGCGGAGTAATTATACTGATTTTCAAACCATTTAAGGTTGGAGATGTAATTGACACTCAAGACCATCTGGGAACTGTAAGCGAAATACAAATATTCAGCACCATCCTGAAAACATTCGATAACAAAACAATCATTATCCCCAACGGAAGTCTGGCAAACTCTTCGATGACCAACTACTCAACCGAAGAAAAGCGAAGAGTTGACTGGAAATTCGGAATAGCCTACGGCGACGATGTGGATAAAGCAAAATCAGTTATTAAACGGCTGGCTGATGCCGATTCCCGAATACTAAAAGATCCGGAATTATTCGTCGCAGTTTCCGAACTGGGAGATAGTTCGGTAAATTTTGCCGTTCGTGCATGGGTAAACCAGCCCGACTATTGGGGCGTATTTTTCGACATGAACGAGAACATTTACAAAACATTCAAAAAGGAAGGCCTGAATATTCCATTCCCTCAAATGGATGTTCACTTGCACAACAACCAGGGCTGAACAATCATTCAGTGTCTGAAACGACATTCGCTTTAAGTCTCCGTCTCGGGCTCAACAGCCTAAAAAACAAAAAAGCACTCCGGTTTTCCGAAGTGCTTTTTTCGAGCGAGAAACGAGACTCGAACTCGCGACCCCGACCTTGGCAAGGTCGTGCTCTACCAACTGAGCTATTCTCGCAGAATGTGATTTGTACCAGATTTTTAAAAGTACCCGGAGCGGGACTTGAACCCGCACAGCCAATGGCCACAGGATTTTAAGTCCTGCGTGTCTACCGATTCCACCATCCGGGCCTCCTTAAAAAGAGCGAGAAACGAGACTCGAACTCGCGACCCCGACCTTGGCAAGGTCGTGCTCTACCAACTGAGCTATTCTCGCATATTTTGCAGTCCTGAATTTTCATCCCGGACAACGATGCCTTTTTCAATATCATCCGCAATCTGGTGGAAACTGCAGCTTTTTTCTGGTTTGAACGTACTGTTTAGTGCTTCCTGAAACAGCGATGCAAATATATACCTATTTTTTCTTTCTCCAAAAAAAGAGAAAAACTTTACCCCATTTTCGCTGTATTATTTTTTGAAAGGCCTGTCCAGTCCGGTAATCTTCTTGATGTCGTTTAATTTATTCAATGCTTCCAAAGGTGTCAGCTGATTGATGTCCAGATTTTTGATCTCATCACGGATTTGTTTCAGTACCGGATCATCGAGCTGGAAAATACTCATCTGGAAACCTTCTCTTTTTTCGGCCATGCCATCCAAAGGCTTTGAAAGGCCTTCTTTTCGGTTATTATCTTCGAGTTGGAGCAGGATTTCATCGGCACGGCGGACAACAGACGGCGGCATTCCGGCCATGCGGGCCACATGAATCCCGAAACTGTGGTTACTTCCTCCCGGAACCAGTTTCCGGAGAAAAATCACTTTATTGCCTACCTCTTTCACGGTTACATTAAAATTCTTCACCCGTCCAAACGATTTTTCCATCTCATTCAACTCATGATAATGGGTCGCGAACATGGTTTTGGCTTTCGACTTCGGGTGTTCATGAATGTACTCAACGATCGACCAGGCAATGGAAATACCATCATAGGTAGAAGTACCGCGCCCCAGTTCATCGAGTAAAATCAGGCTTCTGTCCGAAATGTTGTTCAGGATACTTGCCGCCTCATTCATTTCGACCATGAAGGTTGATTCGCCCTGCGAAATGTTATCGGATGCCCCTACCCTGGTGAATATCTTATCGACATAGCCGATTTGCGCAGCTTCTGCAGGAACGAAACTCCCAACCTGAGCCATCAATACAATCAGCGCGGTTTGCCTCAGCAAAGCCGATTTCCCGGCCATGTTGGGTCCGGTAATAATAATCACCTGCTGGTCGTCCTGATTCAGGCTTACATCGTTTGAAATGTACGATTCGCCGAGCGGCAGCTGTTGCTCGATGACCGGATGGCGACCACCTTTGATGATGATGCCTTTTGAGTCGTTAAGTTCGGGACGCGAATATTTATTTTCGACAGCTGAAGTTGCAAACGATAAAAGGCAGTCGACCTGCGCGACAATGGCAGCATTCAACTGTATAGCCTGAATATACTCACCCAGGGCAATGACCAGCTCATTATACAAGCGAACCTCAATGGCCTGAATTTTCTCTTCGGCACCCAATATCTTCGATTCGTATTCTTTCAGTTCTTCAGTGATGTAACGTTCGGCACCAACCAGTGTTTGCTTGCGGATCCATTCCGGCGGAACTTTATCTTTATGCGTGTTTCGGACTTCAATATAATAGCCAAAAACATTGTTAAACGCGATCTTCAGGCTCGAAATCCCGGTCCGCTCTGCCTCGCGCTCCTGCATTTGCGCCAGGTAATCTTTTCCGGAGAAAGCAAGCAGGCGCAACTCATCCAATTCGGACGAAACGCCCGAAGCGATCACATTTCCTTTGTTGACCAGCGTTGGCGGATCGTGATGAATTTCTTTTTCAATACGCATCCTGATGGATTCACAAGGATTAAGTTGCTCGGCATAGCGCTGCAGGTTCGGGTTGTCGGCCTGTCCGCACAATTGTTTGATCGGGGCAATGGCCTGAAGCGCATTTTTCAGCTGCACCACCTCGCGCGGGTTAATACGCATGACGGCCACCTTCGAAATAATACGTTCCAGATCGCCGACCTGACGAATGTGCTCCTCCAGATTTTCCTTTAACTCGTCCTTTTGCACCAGGAATTCCACCACATTCAGCCGATTATTGATGGCCGAAATTTCTTTTAACGGCAGAGCAATCCAGCGTTTCAGCAAGCGGGCGCCCATTGGCGAAATGGTTTTATCAATCACCTGAACCAAGGTTTTGGCCCCTTCGTTGATTGACGAAAAAAGTTCGAGGTTGCGGATGGTAAACCGGTCGAGCCAAACGTATTTGTCTTCTTCGATGCGTGACAGATTGACAATATGCTTGGTTTGGTGGTGCTGAGTCAGATCGAGGTAGTGCAAAATTGCTCCTGATGCGATGATTCCGTAATTCAGTTCGTGTACGCCAAAACCTTTCAGCGATTTGGTTTCGAAATGGCGCATCAGCCGGTCGTTTGCCGCGTCTTCGGTATAAACCCAGTCGTCTTGCGAAAAAGTATAGAATTTCCCTCCGAACAAAGCTGTAAAATCTGCACCTTTTCCTTTCTGAAACAAAACCTCTTTAGGCTGAAAGGAATTGAGCAGCTTATCGATGTACTCAAACGAACCTTCAGCAGTCAGGAATTCGCCGGTTGAAATATCCAGGAACGCGACCCCGGCCATTTTTTTGTCGAAATGAACCGAGGCTAAAAAGTTATTTTCGCGGTGTTCCAGGATGTTGTCGTTGAACGATACTCCCGGAGTTACCAGTTCGGTAATGCCCCGCTTAACTATATTTTTGGTTGCTTTCGGATCCTCAAGTTGTTCACAAATGGCTACGCGCGCACCGGCACGAACCAGTTTGGGGAGATAGGTATCCAGGGCATGATAAGGAAATCCGGCCAACTCGACAAAACTGGCCGCTCCGTTCGCTCTCCGGGTGAGCGTGATACCCAAAATACCGGCAGCACGAATCGCATCTTCGCCGAAAGTTTCGTAAAAATCGCCAACCCTGAACAACAAAACGGCATCAGGATGTTTCGCTTTGACGGCATTATACTGCTTCATCAAAGGTGTTTCAACATATTTGGAAGTAGTGCTCAATGATCTCTATTTTTTAAAGGTGTACAAAGATACATTTTAAAGAAATGGATAAAAAACCGGAAATAAAAGCCACGAAAAATATTTTGCCGGGAGTATACTTCCGGATTAAAAGCAATAAAACACGAAAGAAATAAAAGAGGACGAAGTAAAAAACATAAATATCCGACTGACCAACAATCGGTTAAGTAACCTGAAATTCTAAACACCAATTAATTTCTACTTTTTTTTGATAAATCAGGAATTCCGCACAGAAACCCTTGTAATCTGTCGGAAAAATGAAATACCTTGGGGCGCTTATCCAAATTATTGAATATAAACATTTAAAGGGGCAGATGGATAAAACTATTTTTCAGGAAGAAACCAACAAACGAGTAGATATTCGGGAAGTTACAACAAAAAAAGACCTCCGCAAATTCATCCATCTGCCCGCCGCCATTCACCAGAATCATCCGAACTGGGTGCCTCCCATTTATATGGACGAGTGGGACTTTTTCGATCCGAAGAAAAACAAATCGTTTGATTCGTGCGACACCATTTTGCTGCTGGCCTTCCGCGCCGAAAAAGTTGTTGGCCGCATCATGGGAATCATTCATCACAAATACAACGAGAAGCACGGGGAGAACCACGCCCGCTTTTCGTTCTTCGAAACCTGGAACGATGAAAAAGTTGCCGCAGCCTTAATTCAGGCTGTTGAAAACTGGGCCAGGAATAAAGGAATGGACCGGCTGATCGGTCCGCTCGCCTTTTCAGATAAAGATCCGCAGGGGCTTCTGATCGATGGGTTTGACCAGCCGGCCGTTATCGCATCAAACTGCAATTTTCCTTATCAGGCGGAGCTACTCGAAAAAAACAACTATACCAAAGAAACAGACCTCGTTGTTTACCAGATCCGGATTCCGGATCCGATTCCGGAGTTCTACCAAAAAATCTACGAACGGGCATGCGGACTAAACCAGGGACTACGAATCCTCGAATTTACCTCTAGAAGAAAGGTAAAACCCTATATCCATCCGGTACTCCGGCTATTAAACAGCACCTTTACCGACATTTTCGGATTCGTCCCTTTTTCGGAAGCCGAAATGGATGATTTTGCCAACCGCTACCTTTTCCTGATCAACCCTCGCTTTATAAAAATTGTGATCAACCCGCAGAACGAGGTTGTCGCGTTTGTCATTGGCATGTCGCACATTGGCGATGGCATACGGAAAGCCAAGGGCAGACTATTCCCCTTCGGGATTTTCCGGATATTCGCTTCGGCCCGGAAATCGAAACAACTGAACCTGCTGCTTGGAGGAATTGATCCGGCGTACCGCGGCAAGGGGCTTGATGTCCTGATGGGCGTAAGGATGATGAAATCGGCAACGGCTCTCGGCAAAACCACCATCGACTCGCACCTGGAACTGGAAAGCAACACCAAAGTGCGGGCTGAAATGGAAAAAGTTGGCGGACGTGTTTATAAACGTTTCAGGATATTCGGGAAAGAACTGAAATAGATTCAGGGTCCAGCACCGGCACCGCAAAATCGCTGACGAGCATTTGTTTTCCGGCAATACCCTGTGCCACAGACACACTTCTGCGGACAACCAGCAAACACAACAAGCCGGACAATAATCCGTTCACCTCCGGGCCATCCTGCATTCCGGCAATTTGTTGCCGCCTTTTCGATGACAACAAATTGCTTGAAAGTCCTCCGGAATTATTAATTTTGCTGTTCTAAAATGATTTAACATGGGAATGAGATTCATAAATCTGCCAAAATCAAAGTCGTTTCATATTGCCACCCGGTTTTACGACCCTCAGAAAGAAGCCATGAAGGAACGTGAAGAACGGATGAGAAAAGAATTGGAAGGCAATTCTGACGGCCCTTCAAACTTCCACTACGGAGCCGGCATCAAGGGTTCATTCAGAAACGCATCGAAGATCAACAGCAAAACAGTAATGGAAGCGCGCAGAAGATCAAACAAACGAGTCATTTACATTTTGCTTGCGTTAATGGCTTTACTTTATCTCCTCATGAAATAGCAAAACAACCCAGTGGCAGACATTATCCAATTACTCCCCGACTCGGTTGCCAACCAGATTGCTGCCGGCGAGGTTATTCAGCGCCCCGCTTCTGTAGTGAAAGAACTGGTTGAAAATGCAATCGATGCCGGAGCAACCCAAATTAAGGTCAACATTAAAGATGCCGGACGCACGCTGATCCAAATCATCGACAACGGGTGCGGCATGTCGGACACCGATGCCCGCATGGCATTCGAGCGACACGCGACTTCCAAAATCAGGACAGCCAACGACATTTTCGCCATTCACACCATGGGCTTCCGGGGCGAAGCGCTTGCCTCCATCGCTGCTATCGCCGAAGTCGAACTTCGTACCAGAGAACACGATCAGGATTTGGGAACTTTTATCCACATTTCCGGCTCAAACATCATTACTCAAGAACCGGTCAGTTGCGATGCGGGAACCAATTTCCAGATTAAAAACCTGTTTTTTAATGTCCCCGCCCGACGCAAGTTCCTGAAATCGAATCCGGCAGAACTGAAACACATCATCAACGAAATACAACGGATAGCCCTTGCCAATCCGGACATCTCGATTTCGTTGCACCACAACGGATCGGTCATTTACGAGCTGAACGGAGCCAACAAACGGGTTCGGATTGTTTCGATTTTCGGAAAAAACATCAACCAAAACCTGATTCCGATTGATACCGAAACATCGCTGGTTAAATTAACAGGCTTCATCGGGCAACCGAAACATGCCCGAAAGACTTTTGGTGAGCAATTTTTCTTCGTGAACAAGCGGTACATGAAACACCCGTTTTTTCACAAAGCTATCATGCAGGCGTTCGAAAAAATATTGCCCCCCGACACCATTCCGTCTTATTTCATTTATTTCGACCTCAACCCGGCCGATATCGACGTAAACATCCACCCAACCAAAACGGAGATTAAATTTGAGAACGAATCGGCCATCTGGCAAATTCTTCAGGCCTCGGTACGCGAAGCACTCGGAAAATTCAACATCGTTCCGTCGATTGATTTTGACCAGGCCGGAAGTGTTGACATTCCGATGCCGCTGCATGATTTTAACAAAGTGACCATTCCTGAAATCAAAGTAAACCCAAGTTACAACCCGTTTGAAACACAGGCTCCGCAAAAAAGCTACTCCGGAAGCAAAACCAGCTTTTCGCCGCGAACAGAGCAACGTTCGGCCCCAACCAACTGGCAAACGCTGTACAAAGGCCTTGAGTCTGATTTAACTTCAGCTCCGGAACCGCAGGAAGATGAGCCTGTCCAGTTTAAAATTGAAGAACAGCAAACCGTAAAAAACTCGGTCCAGTTTAAGAACAAATACATCCTGACTCCTGTAAAATCAGGTCTGATGGTGATCGATCAGAAGCGGGCCCACGAGCGGATTTTGTACGAACGGCTGATGCAGGTACTCGAAAACAACGAAGTTGCCAGCCAGCAACAGCTTTTTCCCGAAACATTTGAACTGAATGCTTCGGATGCCACCTTGCTGACCAGCATTTTGCCCGACCTGAGGGCATTGGGGTTCGACATCCGCGACTTCGGCAAAAACAGCTTCATTATCAACGGCACTCCGGGAGTTCTGAACACCTCATCGCCCATCGAAATCATCGAAGGACTGCTCGAAGAATACAAAAATTCGCCGGTTAACCTTCAGGAGAAAGCCCGTGAAACCGTTGCGGTGTCGCTGGCCCAGGCTTCGGCAATTCCGTACGGGCAAACGCTGAAACCGGGCGAAATAAACGAACTGATCGATAATTTATTTGCCTGCCAGACACCTAATTTTTCGCCCAAGGGGAAAAAAGTACTCTCAATTATGCCTTTGGAAGATTTTGAGAAATTACTAAAATGACAATTTGACTGAAAAGTTGAACCAAATCAGAAAATTACTACTTTGGCAGGAAAAGATTCAGGTTTTAAAATCCAAACTCCGGATTGGTGCGATTCTTGATTTGCAAGTTCCGGTTTTTTATCCTGAATCTTAAAGAAAACGGATTTTACGTTCCAATAACAAAACAGAATTAAAATGAACAATTTCAGACCCAGCATCAATACCATCCCTCCGGTTGTCAAAAACCTGATTATCATCAATGTCATCATGCTGTTTGCAACCTACGTGCTGAACATGAGAGGCATTGATCTGACCAAGATCTTAGGCCTTCACTATTTTGAATCGCCCGATTTCAGACCCTACCAGTTGGTTACACACATGTTTATGCACGGCGGCTTTACGCATTTGCTGTTCAACATGTTTGCCCTTTGGATGTTTGGCCGGGTATTGGAAAGCGTCTGGGGGCCCAAACGCTTCTTCACCTATTACTTTGTTACCGGGCTGGGGGCCGCAGCATTGCATACATTTGTCAACTATATCGAATTCCAGCACCTGGCCGGGAAGATGCTGCCAGAAGCAGTACAGATGGTCATGACTCAGGGACCGGAAATTTTCAGCCAGGGAAAAAACTTCTCGGATCCGGATGCGGGCAAATTAAATCTGCTGCTGAATATCCCGACCGTTGGAGCTTCCGGAGCTGTATTCGGAATTCTGCTCGGATTCGGGATGCTTTTCCCCAATACGCAGCTGATGCTGTTGTTTCCGCCGATTCCGATTAAGGCGAAATATTTTGTGATGGGTTACGGTGCTATCGAACTATACCTTGGCCTCACTCAGTCGGGCAGCAACATTGCCCACTTTGCCCATTTGGGCGGGATGCTTTTCGGATTTTTCATGATCAAATACTGGAATAAGCACACCAATCATTTTTATTAATGCCCGAAGGATTTTGCAAGTGAGTTATTGATCCCATTCTGCAAGTCACGTTCATCAGTTTATTTGACTTTTGATTTTACACTTTTGACTTATACAAGATGAATCTTCTGGACGAAATAAAAGAATCATTTAGGGAAGGATCAGCATTGACCCGGCTGATATACATCAACCTGGGTATCTTTCTGGTGATCCGGCTGGCCAATGTGTTTTATTTTTTGGCTGGCGCTCCGTTCCCGTTTCTGGACTGGCTGGCGCTTCCCTCCGATTTTGGTATGCTGGCAAG
>JAEUSS010000502.1 GCA_016788685.1 Prolixibacteraceae bacterium
TGTAAGACAGCATTTCGAAGTTATATTTGTTAAATTCATGTGCTGCTAATACTTGTACATGATGTTTGTCAAAGTCACGATCGTAGTTCAGCAGTTGTTGTGTGTTCAGGATTGTTACATTCTGATATACTTTACCAAAGGCGGCAGTTCCTTTGGCCTGTCCGGTCTCACTTTGCCAGTAACGGGTGCGGGTTTCGTGGTATTTTTCAAAACCAAGGTTAGTCGTGAATTTTAAATCCTTGAGAATCTGGATGTCCGCATAAGATCTTGTTACGATGTCACTCGATTTTCGGATATCCTGATCTTGGTCCATCATGGTAAGAACATCGGTGGACCCAAGCGAAGTGGCGGTTAGTCCAAGAGGAGAGTATGTATCTCCCGCATTGGTATGTACTTTTTTCTCTCCGTTCTCATAAATATAGTTTCCGCTTTCATCATGGGCATATAATTGAGCCAATTGGTTTTGTCCGTTGATATAACGAAATATATTTGCCGTTGCTGATCCGGGGTTTCGCCCGTAACGAGTTGCCGGAGACTGTGTCTCGCGGTATGAATAGGCGATGTTTGTTCCGATTTTTAGCCAATTGTATAGTTTGGCATTCAGGTTAGACCGTCCGTTGTAGCGGGCAAAGTCTGATCCCCGGATGTATGAAGGGTCTTCCAGGTATCCAAGCGAAAAGAAATAGTCCATTTTGTCACTGCCTCCATTGGCTGAGATGTTATATTCCTGACGCAGATTATTCTTTAGCAAATATCTGTCATAATCATCATCATAAAGGAGCCGGGCATTAGGATTTAGTTTCCCGTCCGGATTGATCAGATAAGCACCGGACATGGTCGAACTGGCAGTTGCCCCTATTCCGGATTTTGTATATATGGCTCCTGGCACATTATACAGCATCCAGTTGCCCAGATCATTACGGTTGAATTTGCCCGGATCGCTTGCCGGATCAGCGGTTGATCCGTTGTAATTGAACAGATGGGCACTGGCATATTCGGCAGCTACTTCATGTGTCATATTCGGGTTTTGCAAATTAGTGGTGTAATTTGCAGAACGCCCAGTGCCGTTAACTCCGTAGCGCACGGAATTATAGATTGCCTGCCATGCGAACTCGTAAATATCCTTCGGATCAGATATTTTGTCGAATTGATAAGGACCAACCTGGTTAATTCCCCAGCGGCCTTCAAATGAGATCTTTGTTTCTCCTTTGCTTCCTTGTTTGGTTGTAATCAGAACTACTCCATTGGAACCGCGGGAACCGTACAATGCAGTGGATGCGGCATCTTTCAGGACGGTTACGCTGGCAATATCTTTGGGGTTGATGGTCGATAGCGGATTGTCATGCTGTGCCGGAACACCATCAATAACAACCAGAGCATTTGAGTTGTTCTGGCTTGAAGAGCCGAGGCCCCGAACCCGGATACCCATGTCTAAACCCGGCTGACCGTCGATTGCAGATACTTGTATCCCTGAAACTGCTCCTTCCAATGCCCTCGATACTGTTGAGTTTGCCTGAGTTGCAATGTGGGTCGCATCAACCGTACTGATTGATCCGGTTAAATCTTTCTTTTTGGCAGTGCCGTATGCGATTGCTACAACTTCTTCAATGTCAACGGTTTCTTCTTCTAATGTGACATTAATTGTTGTTCTTCCGGATACTTTGTGTTCCTGACTTCTCATCCCGACGAATGAAAAGACAATCGTTGCGTTGTCAGAAACGTTGTTTAAGATAAAAGTTCCTCCTGAATCGGTAATCGTTCCGTTTGTAGTTCCTTTTACTGAAACAGATGCTCCGGGAAGTGACGCTCCTGTTGAGTCGGTAACTTTCCCGCTAATGCTTTTTTGCTGCTGCATCAGGTCAGATGAATGCCCGTTTATTTCGGTCTTCGGTTTTAAGACTATAAAGTTATTCTCCAGAACCTTGTATTCGATGTTTTGGCTGTTAAAGACCTGAGCTAATACCTCTTCGATTGTTCCGGCGTTGACGTTGACACCTACTTTGGATTCAACATCTAATTTTTTTTCCTCATAGAAAAAACGGAATTCACTTTTACTTTCGATTCGTTTGAGCGCTTCGCGAATCGAAATTTCTTTTTCGTTCATACTTAATCGCCACGTTTGCGAATAAACGGCCGCTGCACTTTGCAACACCCCAAATACGATTAAAAACAGAGACAATTTCATAATTAATAATCCCTTTCTAATCATTCTGAGTCCTTCAGGATGATCCTTCGTTCGTTTTTTTTTCATAGATTTGTTTGCATTTTAGTCATTAATAATTGTGCCTTTCGACTGCTAATCACGAGGCACGAGAACTGATTGATTATTTATGAGAACCGGGAAACGCTGCTAACATTTTCCGGTTCGTTTTTTTATTTCGAGAACAAGATAATCGTATCGCCTTTACATTCGTATTTAATGGATGAAGCAAATTTCAGGGCTTCCATTACTGTGATAATATTTTCGTCCTTAATTGATCCCGTGTAAACATTATCTTTAACCTTATGGTCGCCAAATAAAATGCGTACATCAAATCTTCGTTCCAGCTTCTTAGCAAGTTCTCCGATAGTCTCTCCGTTAATAGTCAGTATTCCTTTTGTCCAATCGGTAAACCGCTGATCCGGCAGCCTGATTTTTTCTGATTGGTGTGTTGTTTTATTGTAGGAGAATGCTTCGCTGGGGGCCAGGAAAACACTGGTCAGGTTTTCGTTAATGATTTTTACCTTCCCGGACTGCAGATAAGTAGTTATCATCTGATCATCGGGGAAGTTGCTTACATTGAAGCTGGTCCCGAGAACCTCTATTTGTAAGTTTGCCGCTTCAACAATAAATGGACGTGTTTGGTTATACCTGACTTTGAAGAAACCTTCGCCCTGAAGGTGAACTCTGCGTTTGCCTGAATTGAAAGACGATAAAAATCGTAAACGAGAGTCGCTGTTTAGCTGAACTGTGGACCCATCAGGCAGGGCAACCGTTGAACGTTCGCCTCGGGGAACAATTATCTCGGTATAATCGTCGGGAGAGTGAAATGAAGAGTAAGAGATGAAATAACCTATAGTTCCTGCGATACTGATGGTTATCAGAAGAGTTGCAGCGTACTTTAAAAGCCTGATGCGCACTTCCCTCTTTTTTTCTCTGATATTTAGTCGTTTGATTATTTGCCAGATGCGTTCGGTTTCTGTTGCTGTTTTTTCCGGAGCGTTTTTATTTTCGAGGCCGGCCAGAATCCATATGTTCTTTAGCCGGGCCATTTCTTTTCTGCGCTCTTCCGATTCATTTACCCATAGTTGTACTTCTTGTACTTCATCGATATCGGCCTGCCCTGAAATGTATTTAAATAGTAATTCGTCAGTCATTTTTACACTTTTATGCAAGTAAAACGAATGACAGAGCAAATACCCCGAGTCGGATTTAATGATTTTTTAATAAACTTTAATAAATAAGGCGGCAGAAATAAAAGAGCCCGGGAGCGGTGTTTGTGGTTAATGCAAAGGTTTTAGTGATTAGAGGAGATTGCTGTGGCAGACAAGGTGATCTGTTCGTTTGCTTAAAATCATGATCAGGTTTAAGGAGCCCGGGAATTTGTGCTCAAGTGCCTGTCTGATTGTTTTCAGGGCTTTTGTCAAATGACTCTCCACTGTTTTTTCGGATAAATCGAGTGATTGACTAATCTCTTTATTCTTCAGCCCGTTTGTTCGGCTCAAAATAAACACCTTGCGGCACTGTTCCGGTAGCCCGTCTACAATGCGGTTTATTTCAAGTTGAATCTCCGAAACAAAAATATTGTCCAGAATCGGATCAGACAGCGCATCGAAATTTTCGCTTAGCCGTTGATATTCTTCTTGTTTGTCGGTACGAAATTGCAACTCCAGCTTTTCTCTCCGGATGAGATCGATGCACCGGTTTCTGGTAAGCGTAAATAAGTAGGCGTTTAGTATGGTATTGTCAGCCAGTTTTTCGCGGTGATCCCATAAGCGGAGGAAAACATCCTGAAGGACTTCTTTGGTATTTTCATCGTTATTCAGGTATCCATTCGCAAAGTTGAAGAGGCGGGAATACCAATAATCCATGATTTTCCTAAAAGCCTTCTCGTTGCCCGCTTTTAATTCCGATAAATATTTCTGGCCGTTTTTCAACTCGGGTGCCTGTTATAATTTTGATTCCAAATATAGACAGATTTTAATTTACTTGAGATTCGTAACGACAGTATATGATTGGATTATGTTGTTCTTAATTCAGCTAACTTTACTTCCGCGGGATAATCGCAATTATATTGGCACATTCCCGTTCGCCCGCGTGGTCGAAAATTTTATTGTCGCAGGGGTAGTTTACCACCCCGTTATTTGGCTTGCCGGCTATCCACATGGTAGTTGATCCGCCCCCGTCAAAATTTATGGCATCTTTACATGCCAGAGTCAGGCTTAAAACCTGAAGTTCAAATACTGACATTCCTTCTGCCATCGGCGATCGTCCGTCAACTGTTATCAGTTTCAGATGGTTATCCGACGTTAACCCGACAAGCGTGCGTGGATGCCGGGCGGTATTCTTAAACGATTGTGGTACCTTCATGAAATTGTCCAGCAACACCGGACCTGCGGCCATGATATCCGGATATGCCGAAATCGTATCAAACGTTCTCCACGAATTATCCGAGGGGATTTTTAGCATCCTGATCTCTTTTTTCTTGGAAATACTCAACGCCCCGTTGTCACGAATGTCATTTGGATCGCTTGTCGTGTCGATTACGCTGTTTGCTATTTTCAGGTATTCGATTGAACCACCCTTTTCCATGTCAAAGAAGGTTCCGTTAACGGCTGCCAAAGCTCCGGCTTTCTGTGCCAGAATACTTGTGAGTTCGCGGCCTTCTGTCCAGACAAATTTGACCTCTGCTTTTGCTGAATTCATGTTTAGATCAATCACGCTGATGCTTTGCGGGCCACCGAAGAGATTTGCGAAATGATGATATCCGTAATAAACCCCGGGATATATTTCTTCCTGTTCCCAATTTACCGATGAAATTTTTGATGCTTCATCATCCCATAAGTTTTTTAAAGAGTCATCGGTTTCCTCAATCGTTTTTTTGCTGTCGCAGGGAGAGAAGGCATCGTGTTTCCCGGTATTTGAGGCAAGGTTGGCTGCGGCCTCAAATCCGTAATTTCCCTGTTGAAGTGGCGCAAACAGGAGACTGCAAAAGTACAGTATCAGGAAAGAAAGTATTTTTTTCATCGTAAATATTTGTGAGGATTGAAAAGTGTTTGCGGTAAAGTTTATAAAAATAAGCGGATTAAATTTTCAACGGCTTTTGTTTTAGTTTAACAGAAACCGCAGAATATAAGTCAGACCATCCCGAGAGCCTCTTCATTCCTGTGTTTATGATTTGTTGTCAACCGGCGGAGATGAAGAAAAATCAAATGCTTGTGGGAGTCATATCTGGCAACTCCCGGGATGGTCTGAGTTAGTTTGTTATTCTATCACATAGGCTCCAATACATTTTTTGCCCGATCTGTTTTTTCCTCTTTGATCAAAGCCAATGATTTCTTCTTTTATGACCGGATTAAGGCTTGCACCTAAAATTGACAATCCGGTATTCGACATTCCAAGGGTAATGGCCGGATTATCAGAACCAATAAGTTTGCAAGTCTTGGTGTAACCTCCGTTATCCGCCAGATCGCCGAGCATCGTACTCGCGTTGAAGAGCGCTCCGGCAACTTCCGTTTCATCCTGATCGTACACCTTGTCGGCAACAATGGTTTGTTTTTTCAAGAGCACGCCGGAAATATCCCTGATGGTTCCTTCGTTGTTTGATACTATTGAATCGTGCAGGTTCACTGTACATCCGGATGTATTAAAAATACCTCCGCCTGTTAGAGAACTGTTTCCTGAAATTGTAGAACTGATAATATCAAGAACTGCTTTGTCGTGGGTGCAAATGCCTCCGCCATTGCCGGTTCCGGAGTTCCCGAATATCGTACAGTTTACAAGTTGTCCGACAGAATTGTTCCGATGGTAAATTCCGCCTGCTGCACGACCGGCTGTTCCCAGCGAACCAGACTTATGGATGTCGTAAAAGTGATCCAGCTTGTGTCAGATTTTACCCCCACGGCAGGTTGGAGGTAATACCAAATTCGTATGTTCCTTCTGTTTTTTGGAACATTGATCGTTTGGGCAGTGAATGACAGTTCAGGATACTGGAGAACGAAAGTACCCAAATCTTCTTCTTTACAGGCCCCGTCAGTAACACACACAGAAACTGAGCGTTAAACGTGTTTGTTATGAGTATCCAGCCTTTTCTGATTTTTCATAAACATAAAAAGTTTGATGAGCCCAAGTTCATCAAACTTTTTATGTTATCAATGTTGACTAGCCTTTCAAAGCTTGCTGCCAACTATTTTTGACTAATATGGGCTAGGTTTAACCGAAGTTCTAATACAAAAACTATCAACTCGCCTGAGCAGAAACAAATAGGTTTGGATTATTCAGTACAAACACCGTTTCGAAAATCTCCGCTGCATTCGTTCATCAGTATTTTTTTTAAGCTCTCAACTTTCTCCGGGTATTTTTGAGAGAGTTCATTTTCTTCGCGGTAATCCTCTGGCAAATAATACAATTGGAATATGTTCTTGTTTACAAAAGTTCGTAGTTTCCAGCCATCGGCAGTAACCAATGCTGGCCCCATGTATGAACTGTAAACGACATATTGATTGACAGTGGAATCAGTCCGACTTTTATCGATAAGGTTGGATAAGAAGGACTTGCCGTCATTGGGCGTTCCAACAGAAACCCGGAGCAAATCGGCAAAGGTGTTCACCCAATCGTACATGGCAACCAGGCTGGTCGATTTTTTTGCTTGTATTTTTCCCGGCCAGCTAACGATCAAAGGCACTTTTACGGCGCCATCCCAGTTGCTCCGTTTCAGGCCAGCCATTCCATCATTTCCATTAAAAACGTCACCACCTAATTCGCTGTAAAATTTGTCGGTTATATTATTGAATAGTTCGCCTGTTACCATATTCCGGTATGGTTTTTCGCACCGCCCTTTTTGGGGATAATAAATCTCGTGCCCGTTGTCGGCTGAAAAAATGATGATCGTATTTTCATAAAGTCCTTGTTTTTTGAGTTCATTAACGATAACACCAACATGGTCGTCAAGCTTTTTTACCATTGAAGCATATTCTTTTTCGATGGATGTCAGGCTGTCATTATGGGCAAATTCCGGAGCAATTTGGGGAATGGAAACAGGACCATGCGGTAACTGAGTCGGATGAAATAAAAAGAAAGGTTTATTCTTATGCGAGCGAATTACCGAGAGTATTTTTTCCAGGAAGATGTCTTGCGAATACACCGCTTTCCCGGTCATATCCCATCGATCCTTGTACGACTGTTCGCTTTCTGGTTCGAAAGTTTTTCCGCAATCAACACGGGTATTGCCCGGGATGGATACCAGATTTTGGTTTTCAAAAAGGAAAGGCGGATAATATCCATGACAACGCACATGATCAAGATAACCAAAATAATAATCCCATCCATGCTCTTTCATCTGTTTATGGGAGGCCGCAAAGCCCCATTCCAGCTTCCCGATCTCGGCAGTATAGTAGCCGGCCCTTTTAAAAACCTGTGGAAGATATGTGTCAAGCTTTGGTTCCCTGGAAAGAGCAGAATCAAGTTTGGCTTCAACCTGTGTCGGGGTTAATTCTCCAGTTGAAATTTTCTTGTAAATCCCGGCATTGGTTATGATCCATTTGTCACGGTGGCAATCGTGATATCCAGTTAGCAAACTTGCGCGGGCCGGTGCACATAACATACAGCCGTAAGCATTAGAGAACTGCATTCCTGTTTTTGCCAGTTGATCGATATTGGGTGTTTTTACAATCTTCTGACCTTCATAAGACAACATGCCCCGCCCAAGATCGTCGGCATAGATAAAAATGACATTTGGCTGCAGCTTTGTTTTTGCCTCAACATTCTTAGTTACAATACCTAACGAAGAAACTGCAAGACAAGAAATGGTTATTTTTTTGAGCATATAATTTAATTTTGGATTAATTTGGGAACACGATAAATATATGATCTAGCCTATTTATTTAGCGCTGTTCCAGTAATTCGATGACTTCTCCGGCAGGAATATTGATTGACAATATATCTCCGGTTAATCTCCCATTCTTTTTCCGACCATATTTTATATGGCAGTCTTTACCCTGAAATGGATTTTTGATTGTACAGACTCCACCTTTTTCCGATTCAATCTTCACGCTTTTCACTTTCCCATTTGCTTTTTCAGCCGAAACCAGAAATCCACCTTGAGCCCGTAACGTGGAAAAGGAAACACTTTCCCAGGCATCAGGAAGTGCCGGAAAAACAACAATTGTTCCTGTATGGCTTTGCAACAGCATTTCCTGTATTCCTGCGGCAAAAGCGAAGTTCCCCTCCAGTGTAAATGGCCGGTATGTAAATTTTGAATAACCTTGTTTCGTTTGGTCGCCATTGGCGTGAAAACTATTCGGAAGGCAAAAGTGATCGGCAAAAATCCGCAAGGCATTAGCCGCTTTTTCACCCAAGTGAGCTCTGGCATATAGATTTCCCAGCCAACTATATGAATAGCCACACCACCAATCGGGGCCGTTATTTTCAAGTTTGGCCAGTGTTTTTAAGATCATTTCCTGATCTTCCGCTCCATTTGACCAGTCAATTAGACCGAGAGGATGCCATCCCAGTAAATGTGAAAAATGTCGGTGAGATTTCAAATAGGGTGTCCCCGGAGCAATTGCCAAGGCTCCCGATTCATCCAACGCTAAATCAGGCCATTCAGCAAGAATCGCTTTCCATTCAGCAGCTTCATCATCTAAATGCAGAGTACCAGCCATTTCTGCCGCCTTTTCAAAAGTCCAGCGGATTAAAGCCAGGTCGAAATTTGTTGTTTGTTTAAACCAGGCTTTAATCGAGTTGTCTTCAATTTCGGGGCTTGAACTCAGCGGTAATAACCTTTTTCCATCAGCGTCTTTCTCCGAGAGTTGTTTAAGATAGGTAGCAACATCTTTAATCCAGGGATAGGCTTTTTCACGAAGAAATTTCTCATCACCTGAATATTTCCAGTGCAGGTAAAAATTTTGTGCCAACCAGCATCCTACGGTTGGCCCCAGAGAATACTGAATCCAGCCACCCATTGGATCGCCCGTCAAGGTTGTTACTCCCGGAACATTCAATCCAGATGTTCCGAAATATGTTTTTGTATATTTCTTAAATGTCTCACGGTTGCTCCAAAGCCAATTGTTGAAACCTGCTTCCAGGTCGAGATGATTGGCCGAATAGGCAGGCCAGTAGCTCAACTCGGTGTTGAGGTCGTGATGGAAATCGCCTTTCCAGGGAGGTAATTTGCCGTTATCGGCTGTCCAAACGGCCTGCAACGAAATTGGAGGACCATCGGCACGGGCTACCGAGCCAAATTTGTATTGCTCGAGATACCACTGTTTTTCCAACACCTGATCTGGAATTCTAATCGAAGATTTACTCCAGAATGTTTCCCACCAATCCGAATGCACCCGGAATGCCTGTTCAAAAGTTTCTTTTTTTAAAAGCTCATCAACCAGTTGACGAGCCGACTTTTCTCCTTTCTCTTCTGAAAATGTTGAACTGATTGTCCAGACTCCGGTTATTGATTTTCCTGAACGTTTCCATATCACAGCTACTTCGTATTCAAATCCACCCCATCCTTTCTGACGATAAAATATTCTGTTGGTCTCTCTTGTAACTTTTCCCTGCTCATAACCCAGCCTTTGAAGATCTTGGCCACTGACCGGACTTTCGCTGCCACTATTCCCTTCTTTTTTATATTCGGGGGCCATTAATTCCGGAGCAAAACTATTTGGGACATTACTAAATTTAAACCAACCTGCTTGCCGCGAAGCATGAACAAAACTTTGCAAAGTAGCTCCATTTTGCCACGAAACGCTGCAAAGTGCATCGGGCAGTGAAAGTTTAACTTGATTCACCTCTCCTAACTCAGCTATATCGAATTCAAGAGCAGCGCCAGGGATTTTGGTTGGAGCGGGAGACCTATCGTAAGGAGCATCGAACATCTCCTGCACTATTTTGTAATTATTGTCGTTTACCTGTTGTTGAACCCATTTGAAACTAAATTCAGGGGTATTTAGATTTTTCATTGGACGCAGGTCCCATAAATCGGCACGGTCGAGTGAAAAACGGAGCTTCCCGTTTTTCTGCCAGACTAATTCGCCTAACATTCCGTTGCCAAGCGGTATACCTTCATCCCACGTAGCAGGCAAATGATTAAATATCAAATTATAGGTATGAAGTTCTAATCCATTCTTGTTCTGCGCATTTGTGAACTGCACGAAAAGAAACGTCAGTAATAGACAAAATTTAACCTTTTTCATTCATTTACTTTTGTATTCATTACTTAAGCCCGGTAAAAAGCCGGTATAGGCATATTGGAAGTTATAATTACCGTAAAAAAACAGGATATCAGCCGGTGTGTAAAAAATATACTTTGTGGAGCAATTGTTGCAAAATACAGTTTTTGAATCCACTGGTTATCAGTAGGGTTGGCAGATCGAATCTCTCCGGAAACTTGGAACTGCAAGAAACTCTGAGCCAACGAGGTTTATGCCAACAACAAACTAATAACCAGTGGATTGCTTTTCTTTTTGTTTTTTAATTTATGTAGTTTCTAGAAAAAGGGCCAAATGCTCTTTTTCCCAATTAGCCAGTATTTTGTTAATCCCATCCCGGATTTTGAATAAGTTTATCATTCAGGATCAACTGAGTTTTAGGTATAGGATTGAGATCATAGTAACTATGCCAACCTTTTCCCTGTTGAATAAAATCGCCGCTACAAACCACCCTGCCAACATCATTAGCAGATACAGAAGCAGCAGGGTTAATATCATTTGTAGTCACGAAAATCGAAGCAGATCCGAAATACTGGGTTTTTTCAGCTTCCGCCACTCTTACGCCAAGTGGCCTTTGGTTAAGGAAATACTCAGCACGATTCCAACGCCTGATATCATAAAAACCAAATCCTTCACCAAGAAGTTCAACCATCCTTTCGCGTCGGATTTCCCATGCTATGGGATCAACAGCTACATCTCTGTCGGGATCAAAAGAAGCATTAATATCACTTACTTTCATTGCTGCGACATTTGCCCGCGCCCTCAGTTTATTAATGGTTAAATCTGCAACCGACTGTGAGAACTTGCCTAATTCAAATTCAACTTCCGCATAATTCAGCATAATTTCTTCAATGTGAAAAATTGGACAATCGGAAACCGCAAATTGAGAACCAGCCTGGATAGCTGTTTCATTATACGTGTTGTAATAGATATAGAAATAATAACCTCCATAATTCCGCATTGGCCCCCAGGAATTGGATGAAGTTTGAATCATTGGAACCCTTGATAGAAATTGAGGCTGCCATGTGCGCAGCGGAAATTGATGATTTGCGTCGTTGATGCTGTTCATATAATCAATGAAATAACGATCTTTCGGATCCATCCCATCAGTCCACCATGAATCTTTATTTGCATCAGTAACTGCTACACCATTTCCCTTATTGGTTTTGTATGGCGGGACGCAACGCCAGTACAACCGGTGGTCCCGATTCATAAACTCATCGTTAACTGTTGCTGTAGGGCCTGCTCCTTGATATAACGAACTGGTTGCAATGGGCTTACCATCCTGGCACAGATAGCGTCCAACTGTACGTGCGTGCAACCCTACTTTCTGAGAACCACCGCGTTCCATACGTGGAAGAGTCGACATTTCAAGATTTGGAGCCAATTGTTTGTAAAGTATAATCCCAGGCAATTTTGACAGGTCGTCAGATGACCATAAATCGACATATTTTGCAGCGATTACCGGGTAGGAATCCAATAACAGCTTAGAAACCCGTTCGGCTTCATTCAGGTACATATTGGCATTGGATAAAGAACGATATTTTCGCCAGGTACCTTCAAAAAGGCAAAAGCGTGACATGAGTGCCCTGACACAGTCCTGATTTATTGTATTGGTATTTGCACCTTCTCCTTTAATGTTAATATTTTCTTCAGCATATTGAAGGTCGCGCAAAATATTTGAAGCGACTGTTTCTCTGGGAGTTCGTTCACCATATAAAACATCCACCTCATCATCTTCAACAACATTCTCCAGCCAAGGCACATCGCCGTAACGGGCCAATAAGTCGTAATAACGATATGCCCTGAAAAATAACCCAACCGAACGCCAGTGTTTTTTTTCCTTCTCCGTCATCTGCGAACCATCGATATTGCGAAGCATGATATTCACTTTACGGATATAACTGAAATTCCAGGAATCATCGGTGTTCGTTGTTGAGGTGATGTTGTTCCACTGCCAATCATTCGTCTGAACGTTTGTTCCGGTACTGTTGTGTAAATAATTGGCGTAAATATCACCTAGTGCGTGTGTATAAACCTGGTTGCCTGTACCAGCCAGCGATTGCCTCATTAAAGCATCTGAAAAGATGTTATACAAGCCCCATGAATAAGTTTTAAAATTATCGTACGAAACAAATGCCGTTTTTTCTGTAAGCGAAGTTTTCGGCGTATATTCTAAAAAGCTATTGTTACAGCCAATGTTAGCCATAACTAGAATGTATAATAGGTATTTAATGTATTTCATCTTTTTATAAGGTTAAGTTAATACCAAAAGAAATCGTTCTGTAATGAGGGTAAGTCCAACCCAGATTTTCCGGGTCAATTCCAGAAGGTAAGTGGTCAAATGTAAACAGGTTTTCACCACTAAAAAAGAGTTTGGCATTTTGTAAATAAATCATTTTCAAAATATTGGCCGGTAAATTGTAGTTGAGCGTAATATTTTTAACACGTAAATAGGCAGCATTACTTAAAAACTTATCCGACACTCTTTGGTTGGAGCCTTGCGAGCTTCCTGCGTTTTCGTATATCCGCCCGTAATAAGCATCCTGTGTATTATCCGGCGTCCATATCTTTCCAACTTGATCCTCGTAAACAGTAGCATACTGATCAGACATCGGGAAAATAATGTTTCCACCGA
>JAEUSS010000292.1 GCA_016788685.1 Prolixibacteraceae bacterium
CCCTCCATCACTCCTAAACAACCGTACCCGGCTTTATTGCTCCCCGTTGAAAGCGGCCGCAAAAGTATCGAACTTTTTAACCTTCGCAAACATTACTCAACTTATTTTCTGAAAAAATATATCCACAGATTATTAACTCCATAAAAAACAGGATAGTTACAAAACAAACATCTCTGAAAGGAAAAGGATACAAAAACAAAGTAAAGCAGCGATTCGAACAAAAATCCCTTCAAAAACTAAAGAAGCCGGTCTTAAGACCCGGCTTCTTTAAATCTATCTTGTAACAAAAACGTCACTTGAGGTATACAGGTAAATCAATTTACCTATTCCATTTCAATCTTGTAGGCAGCCAGATCTTCAACAACGGAACTGCGAATAAACTCAGCATGCCCTTTGACAAGCGATTTGGCTAGTTTGATGAATACTTTGGCTGACTTTGTGAACGATGCATCGCGATTGCTGTCGATTACCAAAAGGTAGCTCATAATGATATACCCTGCCATTTCGACCAACCGACGAGCATGAAAATCAATAAACTCATTGTCGTTACTGTCAACAACCTTAGCAACAGCCTGTTCGTAGTCATCGGTAAGGATGATCAGCGTGCGGCGCATGAATTCCAATTCCGGAGTGATCTTCTGAGACTCGTATTCACGAATCTGAGCCAGATAACCACCAGTGGTAACTCCGCGGATAGCAGCAACTACCTGCAACTGGGTTGTTCCTTCATAAATGGAAGTAATGCGGGCATCACGATAGATCCGTTCAACCGGATAATCTTTCATGAACCCTGAACCTCCATGAATCTGAACCGCATCATAAGCCAGCTGATTACAGAACTCGCTTGCAATACCTTTACCCAGCGGAGTAAAGAGGTCGGCCAACTTCTGATATTTCTTCATATCGGCCTTTTCGTCCTTGTCTAGCGTTCTTTCTTCTGAAATATGCGAATAAGTCTTGTAGATATCTACAAAGCGGGCTGTCTCGTACAGTAAAGTACGTGAAGCATCCAGCTTTGCCTTCATGGTAGTAAGCATTTCGTAAACAGCAGGGAACTTAATAATGGCTTTTCCGAACTGCATACGTTCTTTGGCATAGGCCAAAGCTTCGCGGTAAGCAGATTCAGAAACCCCAACCGACTGTGCATGAATACCCAAACGGGCGCCATTCATCAAAGCCATTACGTATTTAATCAACCCTAATTTACGATCGCCAACCAGTTCGCCGGGAGCATCTTTGAATACCAGTTCGCAAGTTGGTGAACCAATGATACCCATCTTATGCTCGATGCGACGAACAGTGACTCCGCCGCTGTTTTTGTCGTAAATAAACATCGACAAGCCGCGGCCGTCTTTTGTTCCGGCTTCCGAACGGGCCAATACCAATGCAATATGGCCGTCGCCATTGGTAATGAAGCGTTTTACACCATTCAACAACCATGTTCCTTTCTTTTCGTCCCAGGTGGCTTTTAGCTGAACGGCCTGAAGGTCAGATCCGGCATCGGGCTCTGTTAAATCCATTGCCATAGTTTCTCCGGCGCAAACGCGTTTCAGATATTTCTCTTTTTGCTCTTCAGAAGCAAATTCGTTGATGGTTTCAGCACAATCCTGAAGTCCCCAGATGTTTACAAAGCCGGCATCCGCCCGCGAAACGATATCGGCAGCCATAATGTAAGGAACGATCGGGAAGTTCAACCCGTCGTATTTCCGAGGCAACGACATCCCCATCAGACCAGCTTTCCGGAGGGCATTGATATTTTCTTCAGTTCCCCGGGCATAAATTACGTGCCCATCAACAACCTGCGGCCCCTCGGCATCAATACTTTCGGCATTTGGAGCGACAATATCGCCGCAGATTTCACCAACCACTTCAAGTACTTTATCGAAACTGTCCTGTGCATCTTCGTAATCCATAGGAGCGAAATCGAATTTCTTCTTTTCTTCGAAATTCCGTTCTTTCAGCCGAACTATTTTCTCCATCAGCGGATGGGTCAAATGGAATTTCAGGTCTTTATTGTCTGTATAAAAATTAGCCATTTTGTTTACTTTTTTCGGTTGAAAGACTACTTGGTATTCGCTTTATAGTATTTGATCATCTTGGGAAGAATCTCAGCAACGTCGCCGGTGATCACGTAATCAGCAATGGAGTTGATCGGCGCATCCGGATCGGTATTGATCGCAATGATCTGGGCTGATTCTTCCATCCCTGCCCGGTGCTGGATTTGTCCTGAAATACCGCAAGCGATATAGAGTTTCGGGCGAACGGTTGTTCCGGTCTGGCCAATCTGACGGTCATGGCTTACATAACCCGAATCGACTGCCGCACGAGAGGCTCCAACTTCACCACCCAATACTTCGGCCAGTTCGAAAAGCAAGTTGAAGTTCTCTTTCGATCCCACACCATAACCTCCGGCAACGATAATACCGGCGCCTTTGATGTTCACTTTGCTTTTCTCCATGTGACGCTCAATCATTTCAACAACAAAATCAGAGTCGCTGGTGTATTTCGAAACGTCCAGTTTATGGATTGTTCCTTTGTATTTCGGATCGAGAATCTCTTTCTTCATCACACCCTCGCGAACGGTAGCCATCTGCGGGCGGCAATCCGGATTGATGATGGTAGCAATGATATTACCTCCAAAAGCCGGGCGAATCTGGTAAAGCAGATTTTCATATACCTTATTGGCTTTTTTATCTTCATGATCGCCAATGACCAGCGACGTACAATCGGCAGTTAATCCGCTGTGCAAAGCCGAAGAAACACGCGGACCCAGGTCGCGGCCAACAGAGCTCGCTCCCATCAGGGCTACCTGTGGTTGCTCTTCCCGGAAAAGATTTACAACAATAGAGCTGTGAGGTAATGTGGTATATGGAGCCAGACGTTTGTCATCGGCAAGGTGCAAAACATCTACACCGTAGGGGAAAATGTCTTTTTCAATTCCGTCAAGTTTGTACCCGATCGCAATTGCCTCGAGCTTAACCTTTAATTCGGTGGCCAGTGCACGCCCTTTAGTCAGCAGTTCCATGCTAACTTCGGCAACCTGTCCGTCTTCTATTTCGATATAAACAAAAACACTATTCATAGTTGTGGGATGTTTTAACAATTATCCGATTGTATGACTTTCAATTAACTCACGCATCAGCTGATCCATATCTTCGTCAGAAGAAGTGATAACCTTAGCTCCTTTTGACTGAAGAACAACGTTCTCAACCTTCTTCACCTTAGTCGGAGAGCCGGTCAGGCCCAATTCGTTCGGATCAGCGTCAATATCCTGAACAGTCCATTCCTTGATGTTCAGGTACGGGCGATCGTTATACAGGTGCAAATAGTCTTCGTTGGCTTCCTGCATTTCGGAAATTGTTTTGGCGTGTTTGTATTTCATGATCAGTTTGGCATTGCGTGCGCGGCAATCGGGAGCCGAACTGTTCACCGTTACCACCAATGGCATCGGACATTTTACCACTTCAACACCGCGTTCGAGGCGCCGCTTAACGGTTACCTTGCCTTTTTCGATGGCCTGAATTTCTTCGGCATAGGTAATTTGCGGAAGGCTTAACTTTTCGGCCACCTGAGGCCCAACCTGTGCGGTATCACCATCAATCGCCTGACGACCGGCAATAATAATATCAAAATTGCCGTATTTTTTCAGCGTCTGAGCAATGGCGTATGAAGTTGCCAGGGTATCCGAACCTGCAAAAGCACGGTCGGTCAATAAAATGCCGTCGTCAGCACCACGAAACAACCCTTCACGGATAATTTCAGCAGCCCTGCCCGGTCCCATCGTCAAAACCGTGATTGTGGTTCCCGGAAACTGATCTTTAATCCGAAGTGCCTGCTCCAGCGCATTCAAATCTTCAGGATTAAAAATAGCCGGAAGAGCAGCCCTGTTGACCGTTCCATCGGCTTTCATTGCATCTTTGCCAACATTCCGGGTATCGGGTACCTGCTTGGCAAGAACGATAATTTTGTAACCTTTCATGAGAAAATGTTATTAATTGATTTGATTGTAGTTCTTTCTCCCGAAATTCTGATGTTGCACATCTTCTGACCTCCAATCACTTTCTTTACTCTCTGAGATAAAGCTCTGAAAAATCCTGTTGCAACATGCTCGGTTCATTCGGAAATATTTGAGTTAATTTAGTCTTTTGGGCCGAAACTTATTCATTGGATGAACTGTTATTCTTACCTTTTACACTTGTTTTTAAGGCCCGGCTTTTTAAAGGGTAGCAAATATAAATATTCAACCCAAAGAAATCAAGCAAGGTTGACAAGGCTCAATCCGGTGCGCCTGCTTGTTGGAAGCTCCTGAACGAACAAAAGCCTGAATCTGGCAAAACCCGTACCCTGAAAGGCTCACAGACAAAGCAAATCAAACAATCAACCTTATTCTTCGAATAATCCTTTTCTCCGGAAGCCCCCCTTAATTTAAAATGAATTTAAGTAAGCAAACTGCAGGCAGACACCCCGGGAGAAACATTTGCCGAAGCACGCCCTAAACCCGGAACAGCCCCTGGAAACATCTGACTGCAGGCAGGCAGTATTCCTGCCTGACTTCAGAATAACGAATCAGGCAACCGCCCGGCGCGAATGCAGACGAACATTTCACCCGGCTAATCCGTTGAACGGAAGGCCATTTTGTCGCAAAAAATCTCTAATTTGTCGTTTTTGTGTACAGGCTTTCTTTTCCGTCCGCCATATATTTGTAGAAACACGATACACATAAAACTTCAGAAAACATGGAAAACCCTAAAAAAACAATCATCACTGTTGAAGCAACCGTAAAAGCTCCGGTAGAAAAAGTCTGGAAATTCTGGTCAAGTCCGGAGCACATTACCCAATGGAACAATGCCTCTGACGATTGGCACACGCCTTATGCCGAAAATGATTTACGGGTTGGTGGAAAATTTACATCCCGAATGGAAGCCAAAGACGGCAGTTTTGGATTCGACTTCTGGGGTATTTACGATGTGGTGATAACCAATGAACGGATTGAATATACCCTGGGCGATGACCGAAAAGTAAAAATCGTGTTCACTGACCAGGGAAATGCCACACAGGTTACCGAATCGTTTGAAGCCGAAAACGAAAATAGCATTGAGCTGCAACAAAGCGGATGGCAGGCCATCTTAAACAACTTCAGGAAATACACCGAATCCCACTGAGCGGAATCCGTGTTTCGCCAGGCGCAGAACTGGAATAACCCGCACTGACTGCAAAAAAAAGGAGTTGTAAAGAATTAAACTTTACAACTCCTTCCCTGCCCGCTTCAGGCTTCCGGAGAAACGGTTCAGGATTTTTTCCACTTGATGCCGCAACCTATGGCTTTGGTTACCGGAACTTCCGGATCTTTCCCTTTCAGGAGTGAATGAACGGCGTCTGAAACGTATTTTTTATCGGCTTTCGAGGCATCGTCCACGCTGTTATCAATCGCCCCGATGTATTTCACCACCATCCGGCTCCCCTCTTTGGCTACCACATAACTGTGGGGCGTGTTGGTGGCGCCGAATTGCCGGGCAACGGCCTGCGACTCGTCGTACAGGTAAGGGAACGTGTATCCGGCGGATTTCGCTTTTTTCTGCATCTCTTCAAACGAATCGCCCGGATTGACGGCAATGTCGTTGCTGCTTATGGCAATCACCGGGAAAGCTTTCGCCCCGAATTCTTTGTTGAGCTGCTCGATGCGGCTTTCGTATTTCTTCGCAACGGGGCACGAGTTGCTGGTAAAAACCACAATAAACCCCTTGGCTGACGAATATTGCGACAGCGAAACATTTTTGTTGTCGGTATTTTTAAGGATGAAATCGCTGACCACATCTCCAACCTTGTACTGAGCCTGCAATTCGGTAAAAAGAAACAGGCTTAAAATGATTCCGGCGATAAGTGTTTTCGTTTTCATTGCTGTAGTTTTTAGTTTATAATAGTGACTGAATGGTTTTAACCAATTGCGCTTTATCCAGCGGTTCGCCCGCGAAGTGATGCACCTTGCGCGCCTTGTTAAAGAATAAGGTGGCCGGAATACTGCCCTGCCAACCTTGGTCAACCAGGTCGATCCACGAATTGTAATCGGTTTCGGTCGTCAGGTATACCTTGAAGGTGTAGTTATTCTTTTTCAGGAAAGAGGTGAGTTTCTGATCGGCCTCCGAAGGGAAATCGAGACTGATAAACCGGAAATCGACCTTATTTTCGTCCGACTCGCGGATGGCTTTCTGAAATTCGGGCAATTCGGTGACGCAAGGGCCGCACCAGGTCGCCCAAAAATGAATCACATGCAGCTTGTCCGAAGGGTCGTTCAGGATGCTGACCAGTTCGGCTTTCGAGATTTTCAGGATCTGCTGCGAAAAAGCAGCCGATGCGGCACTTAAAACCAGCAGGACGATGATCAGAAATGTCTTCATGGCGATGTTCTTTGAAGGAAAAAACATCCGCATTTTTTATTTGTTTAGGCCGAACGCTCACATTAACAATTAATAACAGCTTCCGGGAAAGGGCTTAACGCGTTGGGGCGGACGACGAAATAAGATCGCATCCCTGGAATTAAAAATCCGGACTCACCCCCGTCACACCTTCGGTGTTCTTCCCCCTCTCTTCGCGAAGAGAGGGGGAAAGATCGGTTTATCGGGCTTTGGGGTGAGTACATCTCAAATACGCCAATCCATGGTTCCTTTTACTTCCGTTGGCAGCAGCCGACAGCCTCTTTTTTTTCAGTTTAGGCAATTGGCAGCAGCCGACAGCCTCTATTTTTTCAGTTCAGGCAATTGGCAGCAGCCGACAGCCTCTTTTTTTTCAGTTTGACCAATTGGCAGCAGCCGACGACCTCTATTTTTTTAGTTGGAGCAATTGGCAGCAGCCGACAGCCTCTATTTTTTCAGTTTGAGCAATTGGCAGCAGCCGACGACCATTATTTTTTCAGTTCAGGCAATTGGCAGCAGCCGATGGTTCGCCAAAATTCGTGGAACGATCAAAAACTGAATATTTTTTTTTAAAATCTGTGATTTTTAGTTAACAATTAATCGAAAATTATGTAGTAACTTGTAGGGTAGTTACTCACCATTAAACTCGTAACCAATGACTTTGAAACTAGAACCACTGAAAACATCACACCTGACGAACATGGAAGCCGGACAATTAATCAAACGGCATTTATCCGATTTTTCGACGATTGATCCGGCCTTACCGCCCGACGCTCCTTTTACCGCCTACGTTCAATACCTGACTTCGCAGTCGGCCCTCTACCAAGCCGGGCTGGTACAGTTACAGGTAAACGAAGAAACCGCAAAAATTACACTGGCCGATCGGGACCGCGATTTTGCGGTTAATGCGTTCGGCAAGGCATTAAAACTGTATTCCTTGTCCGACGATCCGGCGGAAGTGGAAGCCAGCCGTTCGCTCGGCCTCTTTTTCGGATTGTTTAAAAACCTGGCCACTTTAAACTACGAAGCCGAATCGAATGCCATCGACAAGCTGGTCAGCGATCTGCAAAATCCGGCTTACCAGGACAAAGTGAATCTGTTGCAGTTGAACCGGTATGTAACGCGGTTACAAACGACCAACGACAATTTTAAATCGATCTTCGGCAACCGCATGACCACCACCGCCATGACCGAGACCTAC
>JAEUSS010000555.1 GCA_016788685.1 Prolixibacteraceae bacterium
GTATTTAGAGCTAGCTGATAAGCAGGCATTGCTCCTGTAGCATTTGAAGGAACAACTTCGCCAGCATCATTCACATAGATCCGGTTACCATTTGCATCATTTTTTACGATAGCTGAGGACCAAGTATCACGGGCTGTAAAACGCGTTCCCGGGCGTTTGGTAATATACTCTTGGTTAGCATGGGTATAGTCAAAATTAATTTTCCATTCTTTTGTCGGAGTATAAACGAAGCCACCGTTCAAGCTAGTATAATTAGTTTCCTGAAATGCCGTATTTGCAGCAGCCATTTCAAAAGCCGGGCTCCTGAGTTCATCGCCATCCTCGGTAGTGAAGGGATAAGTAGGCCCCCAACGATAAATATACAACCATGGATCAGCTGTGGTTGAACTTGTTGCATAAGCGTATCTTTTCTGACGCTTAGAATACATCGTCCCCGCAGTAACCTTAAATTTCTCCGTAATTTCAGTTCCCAGGCGAACAGATGCATTATAACGTTGGAAATCGTCTTTTTTAGCTGGTTTTATTAGTCCTGTCTGATCTAGATATCCAAGACTAACATTATAATCGGTTTTACCGCTCCTCCCGTTTAACGATAAATTATGGGTCTGAGTAGGGGTCCATTCCTTCACCATATAGTCATATGGATCATATGTTCTTAATCCTATTTTCCGGTTATTTGCATCTACATACCAGTCACGCCCGTACAACATCGGATCATTGGGTCTAACTACACTGCCATATTTTTCCTGCCAAACTTTAGCCTTTTCGAAACCTTCGCGGGTAATCTGCCAGAATGCTCCCGCTACAGTACCACCAACCCTTTCAAAAGCACTAACGGAGTATTCCAATGCATCCAATCCTCCCATTTCCATCTTCTTGGAAATATTCTGGTATGAAAGGTTTGCAGAATATGAAACATTTACACTTTCTTTTTTTGCTCCTTTTTTTGTAGTAATCAAAATAACCCCAAAAGCAGCTTTTGCACCATAGATAGTAGCAGAGGCAGCATCTTTCAAAACTGATATCGACTCAATATCATCTGGGTTTATCATCTGAATAGAAGGGATCTCAACGTTATCCATCAGAATCAATGGAGACGCACCTCCACGCATCGAGGCAAACTGACCACGAATCTTCATGATCGGATCAGATCCAATTTCACCACTTGGGATAACAACGCTTAATCCAGGAGTTATCCCCTGAAGACCTCGACCAACGTCAGCAATAGGTCTGGCTTCCAAAACCTTGGTATCAACAGAAGCAACTGCTCCTGTGAGGTTAGCCTTCTTTTGCTGGCCGTAGCCTACAATTACGACTTCATCAATTTCTTCGCTTGAAGCCTCGAGAATTACGTTTACCGTTGAAGAATTTCCTACTTTCACTTCCTGCGTTTTCATCCCAATATAACTGACCAACAAACTTGCACCTTCATTTACCGAAAGTTCAAATTTCCCGTCGATATTGGTTATGATACCATTCTTTGTTCCTTTTTCAAGAACAGAAACACCCGGGAGTGATTCATTGGTCGCCTTGTCTCGGACTACGCCGGATACCGACCGCTTCTGTGCCATCGTCAGTTGGACGAGCAAACACAAAATGAAGATTAATGCTACCGTTTTTTTCATAACAAACAGGTTAAAATTACATTTTGAAATAGATTAATGATCGAATAGATTCAATGTTAAAATCGCAATAATTAGTTGTCATACAAAAAGAGAGATCGTGTTTCAGAGTGATCGGATCATCGGCACATAACAAACAGAGATCAAATGATTAGCACGAAATAGTGGGACTAAAGTAAAAATTAATTTTAAAATAACATGTGTTTTTGTAACATGTAATACCAGTTTATTTTTTTTGTTTTTTTAGCCTTTTTTAACATTTGAATATCAAGGTGTTACAAAATCAAAAAATGGTATTATTTTTTATAACATGTTCTGAGGCGTACCTCCGCTGGTTTATGGGTATAATAAATACTTCTTGCGCAGTATCTTAAAATCAGAAAGTCCGGGCTCCCATGATTCCCGAATTTCTTTCTCCGTTTTTCCGGCTATAATCTGCTCTTTCAGCAAAGTAACTCCTGCCAGCTTATCGAAGTTACCCATTTGTTTACTTTGCCTGAAATCAAAAAACTTCTCCTTAAACGGATAGGCATTATACATATCAATCAGCCACTTAATATTTATTCTCCCGGTCTCACGAAATTCGTTGATATCGTATTCCCGAAGATCGAGACCATAACAGGCTTTATCCTGGTGAAGCGGCGTCTCGGCCATTCCTTTAAGACTAACCGGAGTAAACGAAAATTCATACTTTCCTTTCAGATCGGGATTACCCAAAACAGTAAACGGGAAATAAGTTCCGCGCCCCTGACTGACAATCGTACCTTCAAACAAACACAAAGAAGGATATAATAAGATGGATTGAGGTGTATTCAGATTGGGTGACGGAGCAATTGGTAATACATATTCCATGTTATGAGCATAATTAGCTACCGGAATAATAGTTATCCGACATCTTACCTTGTTGGTCAGCCAGCCTTCTCCGTTGTACATTTGAGCCAATTCGCCAACAGTCATCCCGTGTGTGACCGGTATCGGAAACATGCCAATCCCCGATTTCAGTTTCATGTCCAGAATCGGACCGTCGACTGTAAACCCGTTCGGGTTCGGACGGTCCAGGATCAGCAGCTCTTTATTGTTGTCCGAGCATGACTCCATCACCTTGGCCAGTAAGTTAATATAGGTATAAAACCTTGCGCCTACATCCTGAATATCGAAAATCACCAGGTCAACATTGGCCAGATCTTCTTTCGACGGTTTGCTTTTTTTGCCGTAAAGTGAAATTTCAGGAATTCCGGTTTTCACATCAATACTATCGGAAACTACAGCACCAGCACTGGCTGTCCCGCGAAAGCCATGTTCAGGACCAAAAATCTTTACAATATTTACTCCAAGTGACTTCAAGCTGTCAACCAGGGAGGTCTTTCCGATGACAGAAGTTTGATTAGCCACGATAGCAACTCGTTTATCTTTAAGCAATGGCAGATATTTATCCGTTTGCTCAGCTCCGGTTTTAATACCACGCTGAACCGGCAACGAATGTTCTGTGCCCGCCTGTTTTCTCGTTGTACTCCCGCAAGAAATAAGGACTCCGAAAATCATAATCAGAACCCAGGTTAAACTAACTACTCTCATATCTAAACGCATTAACATTCCTAATATCAAACATTTTACACACTAAAGGCAGATGCTGCTATTTATACAACCAATATTTCTTCGACAGCTTCTGAAACGCAGTTTCATCTTTTCGCCAATACGGCAGCATGTCGTCCACCTTCATATTTTTTGCCATCAGCAAACGGATTTGGTCCGAGCCGCAAACTTTGTCAAACATATCGAAGCGTTTTTCGGTTTCCGGACCAAAACATTTTTTATCCGGATACAAAGCAGCCATTTCCTGCATCACGTAAAACTGAATCTCGGTCAGTCTCGCTTTTTTATAATCCGTCAGATAAAACTGAACTCCGGAGTAATTTTTACCCTGCCCAACCGCATAAAAAGGTTTCAGGAAAATCGGGCGGAACAACACTCCGGGTAAATGCAGATCGTTCAGGCGTTTGGTCAGCAAACTGGCATCAATCGAGTCTTTGGCAAAAACCTGAAACGGAAGGGTGTAGCCCACTCCTATCGACATAAAACTGAATTCGCCCAGAATGCCCGAAGCGGCATAATAGTATGCCGACATAGCATGGGGTACATGAGGTGATGTCAACACCCACGGCAATCCGGTCTGATCAAAAGTCATGTTGCGCTTCCAGCCTTTCATCGGAACAACAGTGAGTTTACACTGTTTTCCCAACATATTTTCGTTGTTCAGGAGCTTCGCCAGTTCGCCGCAGGTCAGACCGTATAAATACGGAATTTTGAACTGGCTGACAAACGAAATAAATTTATCTTCAGCCAGGTTTCCTTCAACTTTTAATCCGCCGACCGGGTTCGGGCGGTCGAGTACCACAAATTCAAGGTTGTTTTCGGCAGCCGCTTCCATAGCCAGCCCCATCGTGCTGATGTAGGTATACGACCGGCAGCCAATATCCTGAATGTCATAAACGAGCACATCCACATCCTTCAGCATTTCGGCATTGGCTTTCCGGGTTTTGCCGTACAGCGAGTATACCGGAACGCCTGTCTGCTTGTCGACGGTGGTTTCTACTTTGTCGCCAGCATGCACGTCTCCGCGGACACCATGTTCCGGACCATACAAAGCCACCAGCTTTACTCCGGGAGCTTCATTCAGGATGTCAACTGTTGATTTCAGCTGGGAATCGACTCCGGTCGGATTGGTAATCAATCCCACCCGTTTCCCCTGAAGAATCCTGAAGTTATTGTCCCGCAGAACCTCAATTCCCGTTTTTACTTTCGGGACAGCTACTGCGGCAGTTATGATAAAAGAAAATGCCGTAATAAATAGAACTAGTTTGGTTTTCATGTTTATTGATTTTTCATGTTTCTGTAAATGACCGACAGAATTTCGGTCCTGACATTCAAATCGCTGATCAGGTTATTGTTCCGCGTCGGGTAAACCCGGTTCGACAGAAAAATATACATCAGCTGGCTCTTGGGATCCATCCAGACAAAAGTGCCCGTATACCCGAAATGCCCGAAACTTTCAGGACTAACTTCCGGGCAGGGATAGGCATCTGCCGGTTTAATTGATCCGATGTTGAGTGAAGGTTTATCGAAAATCAGTCCGCGACGGTTATTGTTCTGCGGAAACTGGGCGCGGGTAAACTCTTTCATCGTTGCTTCGCTCACATATTGTTTCCCGCCGTAAGTCCCCATTTGCAAATACATTTGCATCAGTTTACCCAAATCGTTGGCCGAAGCAAACAATCCGGCATTTCCTGAGATTCCGCCCAGAACCGCTGCCGATTCATCGTGAACCGTTCCCTGCAATTGCTGAAAACGGTAATATTCGTCATTTTCGGTTGGTACAATGCGGTCGCGCGAAAACTTTTTCAAAGGCAGGAATGTCAATTCCGAAGCACCTAACGGACGGTAAAAATTTTGCTCGGTAAACTCCTGAAAATCTGTTCCGGATACCTTTTTGACAATCTGCGGCGTTATAACCAAAGGCAGATCGCTGTAAACGTATTTCCCACGGGTTTTTAGCGGCGTCTTTCTGATTTCCTGATTGACTGTTTTTACAAAACGGTTGTCGAGATACATATCCGGAGCCACACAAAGCGAATGCTTTTTATCAGCCTGAGCCGTATACCACCTGGGTGACAACTTCCCGTCTTTCAGTGTCTTTTTCCAGAGACCGATAAACGGCACCAAGCCCGACTGATGGGCATATAACTCACGAACAGTTACATCGGCTTTATCCGAGCGGTGAAACAACCGGTTTTTCCAATCGGGGAAATACCTGGAAACAGGTTTATCCAGATCAATTTTCCCTTCGTCGTACAATTTCAGAATCCCGGGCAAACCTCCGCTGATTTTGGTCACCGAAGCCAGATCGTACAAATCGTCCAGTCTGGCGGGTACCTTCTTCTCGAAAGTATGGTATCCGTAGGCCTTCCTGAAAATGATCTTCCCGTCTTTGGCTACAAGCACATTGCAGCCCGGAAATGCTTTTTTATCAAGGGCATTGTTTACAACCGAATCAATATCGCGGTTCAGCGCCTGCGATACAATTCCAACCTCCTCCGGAATTGTATATTTTAAACGGACCGGTTTTTCAATGGTAATCCCGTCGCCGGTTTTGTACCGGGTTCCAATGTCTACAGGTAGTTTTCCTTGTGCCCCAATGCCGCCAAACAATTGCTGCGCAGCCAACGACTGAACCAAAGTATCGTTCTGATAGGCAATCACTAAACCACCGGGTCTTCCGGAAGCCTTTAACTCGCCCAACGCGTACGGACTCGAAAAATAAACCAGGATTGATTTTTTGGTGTTCGTCAAATAATCAGCAAGTTGTTCAAGCTCCGAAGTCGCGCCATACGGTCGTTTGGCGGGTTCTTTCTGCAAAATCCCGACCTGCATCGATTTTCGCGTTTTACTTTCGTACAGCGAGTGAATCCCGGCAATCACCAGGTTGTAAGATGCCAGTTTGGTTTTTAAATCGGCCAGATCATTTTCAGTAAAATGCTCCGGAAGATTATAAAAATCAACTTTTGTATAATTGGCAAGCATTTTCTGGAAAGGGGTTACCAAATTCTCGCCCACCGAAAGTGCCGCAATTTTCAGGGTATCCAGTCCACCGATCGGAATCAGGTTATGCTGATTTTCAAGTAATGTGAGCGAAGCCTCAATCATTTTAATCTTCAGCAGTTCGGCCTGCGGCGAATTAAGTCCGCCAAGCAGGTTATCCGAATTCAACACCTGCTTTTTATTCAGTCCTGCCCAGAATTTGGCGGCCAGCACCCGGCGGCATTTCAGGTTAATTTCGTCCCAACTCAATACTTTTTCCTGAAGAGCATTTTGTATCGCTTTGATTGTAACCACCGCATCGGTCGGAAATTCAATCACATCATTTCCGGCCTTCAGAGCCTGAACATCAATTTCTCCGGGCTTTCCATAACTTTTGGCTCCGGCCATATTCATGGCGTCAGTAATCACTAATCCCTTATAATTCCACTCTTTCCGGAGAATATCTTCTGTAATCTTTCCTGAAAGGCTGGCCGGAATTCCTTTTTCGGCATCCAGTTGCGGAACATTCAGATGCGCAGTCATGATTCCGCCCACGCCGGCTTCCGAGAGCATTTTGAAAGGAACAAACTCAACCGAGTCGAGCCGCTCCCGTCCGTAAGGCAATTGAGGAAGGGTAAGATGCGAATCAAATTGCGTATCGCCATGTCCGGGATAATGTTTGGCTATGGCAATAATTCCGTTTTCCTGAAGCCCTTCCATATAGGCCAGACTATTGGCAGCAACCTGATGCGGTACTTGTCCGAACGAACGCATGCCGATAATCGGGTTTTCAGGATTGGTATTGATGTCACAACTTGGGCCCAAAGAAACATGAATACCAAGCCGTTTCATCTGCTTCGCCATTTCGGCAGCCGACTGTCGGATCAGATCCGGACGTTGCGATGCGCCCATCATCATGTTGTAAGGGAAAGCCATCACACCGGGCAGACGCATGGCAATTCCCCATTCTGCATCGGCGGCAACCAGAAGCGGAGTTCGGGCAAGCGACTGGCAGTAATTTGTAAAACGAATCACGCTGTCGGGCTCGGCCTGAAAATAAATAATCCCGCCAACACCATAGTTTTTCACCAAATCAGCAACTTTATCCTGTCCGGCTTTGTCCCGACTCACATCCACCCAAATCAACTGGGCTATGCGCTGCTCCGGTGTCAACGAATTAAAAACCGAATCAACCCATTGATTTTGCATCAACTTGTCCAGATTTATCTGTGCCTTTGCCTCAGCAAAAAACAGATTCAAAATCAATCCGGCTGCAACAGCGCGAATCAGACTCAGGCTGAAACTCCGTCTTAAAATTCCATTTTTCATTCGTTTGCAGTTTGTTTTTTAGTTGTCAGATCAGAACTCCCGGATAATCATCTTTTGGGTAAAAAAGAACTTCGTTCCGGCATTTCCTATCGTTTTTAAAAAGTCTTCAGCCCGGCGCTCATCTGGGCTGTCAGCTCCTCGAAAGTATCCTGACTGAGACTCACTTGTGCCAGAATATCAATTATATCATCACTGGTAATCTTTTCAAAATCCTCTTGTCTGGGGAGGATGAAAACTCCGCCAAAATCAACCGATCCGGGGCTAATCAGGATTTGCTCATCGCCGGCTGCAAAGAACTGGCTTGGCCGGTGCGCTTTTCTGGGGAAAAGATGAGTTGTCCACTTCCCTTCAGCATAAGAGCACAGCACATTCATCATCGGCTCCATCTTTTCGGGCTGCATCGCCTGAAAATGCGAATAATAAATCCCGATAACTTTCAGCATTTCGTCCATCGAACTGGTTTCAACCGAAATCATTTTCCGGAGGTAATCATCGAAAGCCCAAACCTGAGTGTCTTTTCCTGAAAAAAGCAGCCTTCCTGAATGTTCTTTCAACCCTTCAAACTCTTCGCCAATGGGCATAAACCCATTTTCTCCCGCCTGAAAGTGCAGGTGGTCGGGAGCCGAAGCGCCACATTCAGGCCCATTGTAAAATACGGTAAAACCTTCCATAGCCTTGGCCAGTTCGGGCAAATACCGGAAATTGGGAATAAAACGCTGATCGACGTGACTGTTGCACGAAATGGTAAAATGATACCTGAAAATGGGGAACGGGTTAACCAAAATCAGAAACTGATCGCCAAAAGCAATAGCATCTTGTTCCGGAGGACGATTTTCGCTGCACAAAAAACATTGGCGGGCTGCAATCGATTTTTTATCCACACTGGCTGCCGACGAACGCATCCGTTCCGGATTAAACTGAGCCCGGACTTCAAATCCGTCAAACTGAAAACTCTTCTCCTCGACCTTCTCCAATCCCTTAAAGTTGGCTGCTGCCAGGGGCCAGTTCTGCTTTTGCGACTCCGTAAAACCACGAAGAATCTGAGCCGCTGTTTTATCTGTATTTGCTATGATATCAAGCAATTGTTCCATAAAATCTTTTTTCAAAGAGGATGCCTCCAACGTGCGGAACACAAATTTTGAGGCATCCACTTTACATTTTTTATCTTCCTATTTCTTCCGCGCTTTTAATTCGATGGTGCGAATGCGGTCTTTGTACAAATTATGAGCATTCATCACTTCGATGCTGAGCGAAGCGTCTGAATTTTCGTCCCAGCGGCGGCACAGGTAAATCGGGTTGTAAATGCGCCCAATCTGGTAATGGCGCGAAATGGCCAAACCCAGCGCATAATCTTCTCCGTAATTCACGTTCGGAACCGGAATCCGGCGCAAAACCGGTGTATAGAACGCACGCGGTGCCCCCAACCCGTTGATGCGAAGTGCGTTGTTGCGTCCGTTCTCTGGTGTCCATTCTTTGTGGTCGATAATTCCCGGAGGAATTTCTTCAAGCGCAAAATTTACCATTTGGTATGTACCGACAACCATCGCGCAGTTCTGCTGGTAAAACGCATCAACAACCTGCTGAACAGTGGTTTCATCAAAATACATATCGTCGCTGTCGAGCTGAATGGCAAATTTCCCGCATTTCGGATGGTTAGCCGCCAAATTCCAGCAACCGCCAATACCTAAATCGGTGCGGTCAGGAATAATGTGAACCAGCCGATCGTCAGCCGCAGCATATTTCTGAATCAACTCGGTCGTTCCGTCAGTTGAAAAATTATCAGCAATAATCAGGTTAAATTTAAAACCGGCTTTCTGCGACAACACCGATTTGATGGCATCTTCAATGGTTTTCACGCGGTTTTTCACCGGGATAATGACCGAAGCTTCCACTTCAAACACCTGTTCGTCAAACTGAACGGGTTTGAAGACAGGCTCCAGGAAAGCGCCGACATTTTTCAGGTGTTGGGTACAGGCTTTTTCCATTTCAATTTGTACCGCACGGTTTTTCGGATCGACATAATCGAATATTTTCTCTCCCGATTTACGCAGATCTGATTCCTGTTCGGTATACAAATTCTCCGGAATCCGGAATAAATCGGCATACTGCGAAACGCCCAAACGGAGTGAATACAATCCGGCAAAATCGAAATCCTCGGAAACCTGTTCAGCCGCCTTTTTCATGATTTCGGTGCGGAAAAACAACACAGATCCGAAATTAAAATCGTCTCGCAAGCTACCTTCCTGGTAATCGATAACCGGATGATTTTCAACTTTCCCGTTTTTAACGGCCAGATAATTCGAATAAACCATGCCACTTTGCGTATCGTCAGCTACCTGAGCAAAGCGTTCCAGCGCCAGCTGCCCCAGCTGAAGCGAACTCTGCCGGGTATAAATCAGCGTATAGCGGGTATTGGCCAAGCCTGCAATCCGTTTAACAGTTTTACCGCTGGTCAGCGGTTCCGACACCAGCACTTCCACCCCTTCGATGAAGCAAGTCTGCTCGGCGTTCCTTACTACTATGATTTTTGAAACAAGTTCTGACTTCTGCAACTCCTGAACTGTTTTCAGGGTTTCTTCCTGCGTTCCGCAGGGAATAAAACAGGTAATTTTTTTCATGCCCAATTGATTATCATTATTAAAAATCTTTTACTTGTGACGAATCTGTCTGAAATCTTCGGCCTCTTTAATTCGGCCACACAAGCTCTTGCTGCCTTTTATATTATTTCATCTCCCAGAATTTCAAAATCTGCCCCATCAGCTCAGCGCGCTGTTTTTCGGTGGTAATCGTTTCAAACGGGAAGCCGAGGACAACAGACTTATACTTTCCTTCATAACAAACTCCGGCGGTTTTGTTATCGCCTTTGTACCTGAAGAGCACCCGGGCATCTTTCCCTTTGGGTTCAATCGCATCGGGCGACTCGACCTTGTAAATCGCCGGATTGTAATCCTGAACAAATCTGAACTCGCTGGAAAACTGTTCTTTCACAGCGTTTACCGGATAAACACAGCCACTTTTGCTGGCATGGTTGGTCATAAACCGGTAATGCAGTACCTCTCCGGCAAAGTTGCGGGCCAGTGTATCTCCGCAAAGTTCCAGGTCTGTTCCGACATAAGCTCCGGAAATAAAAATACGGGCCTGATCTCCCGAGGAATATCCGGAGATAGCCTGCCGCATTCCGGGAGTAAAAAGACTAAAATCAGTCTTCTTAAATCCATACAGCCTCCTGGTCGTTTTTTCTTCTCCGAAAATGATGTCAAGCGCAGAAAAAGCGTTTTTATCCCAGTTGTTTTGTTCAAATACTTCATCGCTCACCGAAACAAATCCCAGTCCGTTGCTCCGGAAAGCCTGACCATGAACCAGCGGATAGTCGAATGAATTTCCCTGCATAATGCGTGTTTCCTGATCGGCATAACAAGAGCCGAAACCCGAGGCATCGTCGTCGAGCCAGGGCGATTTACGGTTAAAATCGTACTGTTCGCCGATGTAGCCCAAATCAGTATGATAAGCAACGCCCTCATCTTCACTCATCCGGAAACCGGCTTCTTTGCCGTTATCAAAGGCTGCCGGACCACAAATACGGTCGAAGGCATTCACGATCAAAACCGGCTTTTTATCATCGGTTGGCAGGCAACAGGCCAGAATTTCAGAAGGGAAACTTTCGCCGCCTTCGTTTACTGCCGTCACCTTAAAACTATAAATAACACCCGGCTTTAAATCACGAAGCACCAGAGAAGGTTCATTCACCTCGCGCCCGTTATCGAATCCGCCATTTTCAATACGGGTATAAACCCGATAAGACTTGGCAACTGCCGTGGGTTCCAGCTGATCGGACACCGGTTTCCAGTCCAGACGGATATTTTTTCCCTCCATACCGATTTGAAAATGACTGACCGGAAGTGGCTGAACCACATATTCCTGATTATTCTGGAAAGCCAGAAACTTCAGAATCCCTTTATAATAAGCCCTGCTCACATCGAATTTAAACCGCGGATCGTAGGCTTGGTACATATCGGCAAAATTCTGGTGCGAAAGCAATTCAGAAAGCAGTGTCGGCACTTTAGGGCGGACAGCTTCCGCATATTGTTTGTTCCACATTCCGCGGCGTGTCCATTCGGGTTCGTACAGCTTCTGCAAATCGTCAACCACCTGAGTCTGCACCAAATCGCACAAATCCCGGCTGGCCCAACGCGACTGTCCGTTCGGGAATTCCGGTTTTCCGTAAGTTGTGTCGTAAATCATCAGACTGCCGATAATCGCGCTGTCTTTTGTTGTTCCTGCATCGGTATGAAAAGCCAATGCCATGTCAACCGGAATACCCAATCCCGGGGCATTCGGATTTGCCGATGGTCCGTTTGGCGCTCCCATCAGGTAGTTCACCCACTCGCCCCGGCTTTGGTAATCATCTTTATAATCGTTTTTTCCCCTTTCGCGTTTGGCATACAAAGCTGCATCCTGTCCGCGGTTCGAATAGTCACTTTTCTCTTTGTTCAATACATAAACCAGTGAATCGGGCATTCCGGTATACTGCAGGAAATAGCGGGCACCTTCCTGGTAACGCGGGCGCTGACTGGCAAAAGGGAGCCACACCGACGAATCCAGCGAAAAACCTTTTTCATCGCGCAGTTTCTTCAGCTTGTCCATATCCTGAAACTTGCCGCGCACCACATTGCCCATTCCGCCGCCAAAACGAACGGCATCGGCCGAAACCCATTTCCCGTTTTCTCCGGAAAGATTCGTCAGTTCAACCTTTCCGCCGGTCATCCCTTTTTCGAACCTGAAGGTTCCCAGATAAATCCAGGTTCCGCCGCCAATAGTCTGATTCACCAGAAATTCGGTTTTCCCTCCTGAGTGATAAACGGAATAATGAGCATCAGTTACCCGATCAACGCCCTGCGCATACGATACGTATACCGCATATTCACCCGATTCAGGAATTTCAGGAATATAATTAATTGCAGCGTCAGCTGTCCGCTTAGCCGGCATTTGCCGGGTTTTCCCCATCCCAAAAGGATTTTCGCCTTCCAGCAAAAACGGCACTTTTAAGCCAAATCCTTTCTCACGTCCTTCCTCAATATCCGCTCCGGTTTCCTGGTAATAGGCTCCGCGAGCAGAACCATCGGCGTCGATGATGATTTCGTGAGTCTGAGTATCGCGTTCACGCGGAAGGAAAACACTCGCTCCGCCATTTTCGAGCATCGGAGTGATGTAGGGAACCACAAAACTCATGGTCCACAAGTCTTCAACCGTCAGGAAAACCCTTGCGCGCTGCCACTCCCAGCGGTCGAGTGTATTCTCGTAGTACCAGCCGTGACTGTGCCAAAGTGCCACATTCCTGTTGCTCAGCCCTTTGGTCGGATTCTCATTTTTCGACTTGTTGCGAACAACCGGGACGACCGTCTTGCCCGGGCGACTCAAGCGGGCTGAATCAACCGGAACATTGTTTCCACGGTAATAATTCGGAATCAGTCCGGATATTTCTTTGCCCATACTCTCAATGGTCACCGAATAATTTCGGAATTTTCGCCCAAGTAAATCCTGGTACCAATTGTAATATTGTGTAGTATTTTCGGGCCGGAAGGGAATGTACGAAAAAGTCTCCTTCATCTTCAGATTTACACTTTTGACCTGACTGTCAACTATAACCGTATCAACCCGAAAACGGTAAGCTGTTCCGGAAGAAGCCTTTTCAGCCCATTCAACCGAAGCCCGATCGGCTTTTTTCAGCAGACGTTTGGACTGAGCAAAGCCCGGCTGAGAAATTACAGCCAGAAGTACGATTCCAATCAAAAACTTCGTCAAACTTCTATTTTCCACTATTTTAAACATATAGAATTCCGTTAATCACTTTTTAAACCGAACTGAGAAAACCGGCTGAAGAACAGCACAATTGTCTTCCCGCCGTACATTAACCATACGGGCCAGATGCCCTATACTTTTATAAAAATCTTCTTTTTATAGAGTACGTAACCAATGAGCCAAAAAACTAGCACATGTGAAATGGCATAGAGCAGCGAGCCATTCAGCTGACCAGCCAAAGGCACAAAAACATCGCGGTAGAGTTTAGCCGATCCGCTGATTACTTTTCCGTCCGGATCGGTGAAATGAACCAGCCGTCCGAAAACCTTGGACCAAAGTCCGGATAATGCGAAGATGAACAGCGGATTCATGCCAAAAACCACAAAAAAAGAAGTCCATTTCGAATAGTTTTTCAGGTCGATAACCCAGATCAGCAAAGCCAAAACCAAACAAGCCCATCCGGCGGTGTAAAGTACGTATGAACTGCTCCAGATCGGTTTGTTAATCGGGAATACCAATCCCCAGATCAGACCTGAAACGATGGCTGCAACTCCGAAAAGAATCAGTGTTTTAGGCACTTGACTTTTCTCGGTGTCTTTAACTACCGATCCGATCAGATAACCAATTATGACGGTCACAATGGCCGGAATGGTACTCAGCAATCCTTCCGGATCGAAAGGAATTCCGTAAACCTTGTACAGGTGGTCAACTCCGAGAATTGCAGAGTCGACAGCCATAGTCGCATTTCCCTGAAGCGAAAAAGGATCGGAACCGCCCAAAACGTACATCAGCCCCCAATAAAACAACAATATGACAGCACCAATGTAGGGCAGATACTTGCGCGGCGAAGCCAGCACAATGACAGCTCCAATACCGTAAGCCAGAGCAATTCGCTGCAGCACTCCCAGAATACGCAGCTTCGAATAATCGGTGGTCCACTGCGGAAACGAATTCAGGAATAACCCGATGGCAAAAATCAGCAGTGTTCGTTTGCCGATTTTCAGGAGTGATTCCTTATTTAGCGAATTGCCGTATTTTGAAAACGAAAAAAACATGGAAACGCCGACCACAAAAAGAAAGAAAGGAAATACCAGGTCGGTTGGTGTGCATCCGTGCCATTGGGCATGTTTCAGCGGTGCGTAGATGTGCGACCAGCTTCCGGGCGTATTTACCAGAATCATCAGGGCGACGGTCATGCCGCGCAGCACATCAAGCGCCAGGTAACGTTGCGTTGTTTTCATGCGTTATTGTTGCTTTTTGGTTAGTAACATCAGACCGGTAAACATGATCAAGCCGTTCAGGAGCAAAAGCTCGAAGCCAAATTTGTACCCCCCGAACCAAGCCTCCGAGTTAAGGTTGATGATGTAGGTCAGCACAGGAGAAAGCAGCCCGAGAACAGGTACCCAACGGTCTTTCACCTGCCGCTTGGTTAAAATTCCGAATGCAAACAGCCCGAGCAACGGACCATACGTATAGCCTGCCATCGTGAAAACAGCTGTCACTACACTGTCGTTATTGATAACACGGAAAAGTACAATGACCAGAAACATGATAACCGAAAAAGCGATGTGCACTTTCATCCGGGTTGATTTAGTATCGGGATCTTTGGTGTCCATGTTCAGGAAATCGATACAGAACGAGGTGGTTAAGGCTGTTAAAGCCGAATCAGCACTGGAATAGGCTGCAGAAATAATACCCAGCAGAAATAAAACTCCGGCAATCAGCCCGAAATGGTTCAGGGCCAGAACGGCAAACAAGTCATCCGATTTTGCCGGTATTTCAATGCCTTTTTGCTGAGCAAAGATGTAAAGC
>JAEUSS010000301.1 GCA_016788685.1 Prolixibacteraceae bacterium
GCAAATAACAAGTAATAACGTACATTTGGCAAAACTGTTTAGGAATGAAAACGACAGAAATCCGAATTGTAGTACACGAGTTTGAAAATATTGGTGAGTTGCCTGAAGCAGATCAGGTGCTTCTTCGGGAAGCCAGACGAGTTACCTCGATGGCTTATGCTCCTTATTCCGGATTTCATGTCGGAGCCGCTGTTTTACTCGGAAATGGGACGGTGGTAACCGGGAATAACCAGGAAAATTCGGCTTATCCCTCAGGTTTGTGTGCCGAACGGGTGGCCATGTTTTATGCCAATGCCAATTACCCCGATTCAGATATAAAATCAATTGCTGTCTCGGCGGCTAAAAACGGTATTTTGGTAGGCGAGTCGGTAAAACCTTGCGGAGCCTGTCGTCAGGCACTTGCTGAAGCTGAGGTGCGGTTTAATCGTCCGATCCGGATTATTCTGGACGGGAAAGATGCAATTCTGGTTTTACAGGGTGTCGAAAGTCTGCTCCCACTGAGTTTTTCGAAAAAAGATCTCTAAAAATAAAAAGGGATTGCACCCGAAGATGCAATCCCTGAACAATGCACAATCAAATCGGAGCTTATAAAATCTCGATCTGACGAGACAGGTTTTCTTTAAATTCCTGTTTCTTGGGAAGTTCAATGGTCAGAACTCCGTTTTTGTGTGATGCTTTAATGGCGGCAATGTCAACCTCTTTAGGCAGGGCAAATGAACGCTGGAAGGAAGAGTACCTGAATTCAGAACGAACGACTTTCCCTTTTTCTTTTTCTTCTTTTTTGTCTTTCTTTTCCGAATAAACCAGCAGGTATTCGTTCTTCAGGTCAATCTTAAAATCTTCTTTTTCGAGGCCGGGAGCTGCAATTTCGATTTCGAATCTTTCGCTGTTCTCGTAAATATTTACAGCCGGAGTCGATTTCCATGCTCCTTCTTCAATGTAGTTCGGAAGTAAATTTCCGTTAAAGAATTCATCAAATAATCCCGGTAAGCTTCTGGTTTTAAATACTGGTAACATAGTTTAATTCCTCCATTTTTTAGTTATACATTATTGTCTGTTAATTGTTTTCAGGAAGCTATATTTCAAATCGGATACCAAGTGTTATTCTTTTGATATTGAGTGACATAAAGTCATTTTTAATGCCAGAATTTCTGATTGGTTTACTGGTTGAATGACATTTTTTCAGTTGGGCCCGGATTGGAGGTGATTCAGGAAGATATCAACGCAAATAAAAAGACTAAAAACACTTTTTCTTCTGAAAAATTTGGATTCGAGCTGCGAAATGCCTTACATTTGCCCCCGACAATTTACGCAATGGGGTGCCTTCCTGACGAAAGTCGGGGTAATTACAGGCTGAGATCACACCCACCGAACCTGATACGGGTAATGCCGGCGAAGGGATGGCGAAAGGGAATTACTTGCCTCATTGGTTATTTATTAACCATTTAAAAATCAGGAATGAAACGGATTTTTTTGACATTGCTTCTGCAATGTGCAGTGTATTTGGCATTTGCCCAGTTTACACTGAAAGGAACAGTGAAAAACGACACCGGCGAGCGGCTGATCGGAGCTAATCTGGCGATCTCGGACAGTTTCAGCGGGACAACGACCGATGTGAACGGTGTATTTCAGTTTAAAAACCTGAAAGCCGGAAACTACCAATTGACGATTTCTTATCTGGGTTACGAAAAACAAACGAGAGAAGTCAGGTTAACAGGCGACCAAACGCTTGATGTAGTGCTGAAGCAGGATTTTATTCTGGCCGAGGAAGTGCTGGTTTCTGCCAGCAGGGTAAAGGAAAAAACTCCGGTAGCCTTTGTTACGGTTGAGAAATCGGAGATAAAAGACCGGAATATGGGGCAGGATATTCCGTATTTGCTTGGGTTGACACCCTCTTTTGTCGCGACTTCCGATGCCGGAACCGGGGTGGGCTACACGAACTTCAGGATTCGCGGGACAGACCTAAACCGCATCAATGTAACCATCAACGGTATTCCGATGAACGATGCCGAGTCGCACGGAACCTGGTGGGTAGATATTCCCGATCTGGCCTCGTCAACCGACAATATTCAGGTGCAACGCGGCGTGGGAACTTCGACTAACGGCGCGGCGGCTTTTGGCGCCACCATAGACCTTCAGACCTCAACGCTTAACCGCGAAGCTTCGGCTGAATACAGTACTTCTGCCGGTTCGTTCGGAACGATGAAACATTCGGTTGGTGTCAGTACCGGCTTGATCAAAGAGAAATTTGCGTTTGATGCCCGGCTGTCAAAAGTCAGTTCTGATGGTTTTATCGATCGCGCTTCAGCTGATTTGAAATCGTTTTTTGTTTCCGGAGGATATTTTACCTCGAATACAATTCTGAAACTCAATGTTTTTTCGGGATTACAGGATACCTATCAGGCTTGGAACGGTGTGCCTTCGGTTCGGCTGAATAACGATCTGGCCGGGATGCAGCGTTATGCCGACCATTGGCTGTATTCGCAGAAACAGGTCGATGAGATGATTGCTTCCGACAGTCGGACCTATAATTTATATACCTATGAAAATGAGATTGATCATTATCAGCAGGATCATTTTCAATTGCTGTTTTCGCACAAGATCAATCAGGCGTTTGATCTGAATGTTAACTTATTTTACACTCCGGGCAAGGGGTATTATGAGCAATATAAATACGATCAGAAGCTGAAGAATTACCTGGTTACACCCCCCGTATTTGGTGTGGATACCATCAAAAAGTCTGATTTGATCCGGAGAAAATGGCTGGACAATGACTTTTACGGTATGACTTTTTCGGCAAACCATAAAGAGGAAACCCGCGAATTTACTTTTGGTGGCGGGTACAATGTGTACGATGGAGATCACTTCGGAAAGGTGATCTGGATGCGTAACGCCGGAAGTACGGAAATGAACCACGAATGGTATCGCGGAACCGGCCTGAAAAAGGATTTTAATGTGTACGCCAAGTATAATTATGAACTGGCCGAGGACCTGAACCTGTTTGCAGATTTGCAGTACCGTACGATCAACTACACCATTGACGGAACGGATGACGATTTGCGTAGTCTGAAACAGTCGCACAAGTTCGAGTTTTTTAACCCGAAAGTGGGCATTTATTACCAGTTGAACGGGACACAAAACCTGTATGCCAATTTTGCCCGTGCCAACCGAGAACCCAATCGTGACAATTATGTGGATGCCGATCCGGAAGGAAAACAACCAACCTATGAAACACTGAACGACTTTGAACTGGGCTACAAATACAACTCCGGACGGCTGGCTTTGGGCGTGAACGCCTATTACATGATGTATCAGAACCAGTTAATTCTGACCGGTGAGATCAACGATGTTGGTGCGCCCATCATGGTGAATGTGGACGATAGTTACCGTGCCGGACTGGAGCTGATGGCCGGAATGAAACTGACCGAGAAACTGAAATGGGACGTCAACCTGACACTCAGCAAAAATAAAATCAAAGATTTCACTGATTATGTGGACGACTGGGACAATGGCGGACAAATTGCCACCAACTTGGGTACTACCGACCTGGCCTTTTCGCCTGAAATGATTGCCAACAGCCAACTCAGCTGGATGGCAGCCAAAGGACTAAACGTGAGCCTGCAGTCGTATTCGGTGAGCAAACAATACATCGATAACACTTCGAGTGAACTGCGCAAACTGGATGGCTATTTGCTGAATAACCTGAAGTTTACTTATCATGTTTCGCAGAAATTCGCCAAAGACTTTAATCTGCACCTGATGGTGAATAACCTATTCGATACCGAGTATGAAAACAATGCGTGGGTATATTCATACGTAACCGGCGGAGAGCGCTTTGCGATGGATGGTTATTTCCCTCAAGCCGGAATTAATTTCCTGCTCGGGCTGGATATCAAATTCTGAGAATAGCGGTCCGTCAGCTGAAGCAGACGGCAAAGGATATTTGCTTTCCGCAAGGAAGTGCGATATCCTTTGCCGTCATATTTTTTATGTGACGGAGTGAATAACACTGATCTATTGATTCATGTCTTTCAGTATCTTCTCAACTTCTGCTTCGGTTTTGTGAAGTTTATCTTTGCAGATGGTAATCAGCGCCGAAACGCGGTTCACCTGTTCGGCCAGTTCGTCCACGTCGAGCTCTTCGTTTTCAATCTTTTCCAGAATCTCTTCGATTTCGGTAATTGCTTCTTTGTAGGTTGTTTTTTTCGTTGCCATATAATTTTAGTTAGAGACGCACGATCGTGCATCTGTACATGATTAAATCAGATTAGTCACCTTGCGATGAATAGTTTACTGATTGCTAAGTTTTTTACTCTCCACCGTACTTTCCACCGTTCCGTCACTCAGCCGGGTTTCGAGCAGATCGCCTTCTTTGACTGAACGTACCGATTTGACAATTCGCCCGTTTATCAGGATTAACGAATAACCGCGCTTCAGGATATTTTGCGGATCGACCAGCCGGAGTTTTTCCTGAACAGAGCTGAGGTTTTTCTTTTCCGCCCGAATGGTTTCGAGGCTCCTGATTTTTACCAGGTACTGATACTGATTCAGGGTGGTTTTGCTCCTCAGCATCTGTTGCCGGAAGCTGAATTGAAGTTTGTTCGCTGATTGATCGAGTAAATGGTTTTGCCGGGTAACAAACCGGCTGGTCATGTTTTTGGCTCCGGCCATCAGTTGTTTTAAATCCGATTGTTGCCCTTTCAGGAAGGCCTCCGAATGATTGGCCAGTTGAATGCGCGCAATGTTCAGGCGGTTCCGCTGTGCCACAATCATCTGGTTAACCAGGTCGTTCAGTTGATCGGCCGCGTTGTTCAGGCGGTTTTTATTGTTGTCGAGCTGGTCGGTAACCAGTTCGGTGAAATGCATTTCCAGTTCCTTCAGTTCCTGCGCGAAACGCAGTGCTCCCGCCACCACGAATTCGGCCACTGCGGTGGGGGTTTTCAGGCGGGTGTGCGCCACCAGGTCGACCACCGTATCGTCTTTATCGTGGCCAATGCCGGTGATTACCGGAAGCGGAAACTGCGCCACGTGAAAAGCCAGTTCGTACTGATCGAAACAGGCCAGGTCGAGTTGGGCGCCACCGCCGCGGATAATCGCTACGGCATCAAACAGTTGTTCGTAGCCGTAGATGCATTCCAGCGCATCCATAATGCTGCGCGGGGCTTCGCTTCCCTGCATCACCGCCGGGAATAGTTTGGTGTAAAACACAAACTGGTGCGGGTTATTGTGCAGCTGGTCCAGAAAATCCTGCAAGCCGGCAGCTGTTGGCGACGAAATGACCGCAATGCGTTGCGGAACCAGCGGTAATTCCAGTTCCTTGTTCATATCAAATACTCCGTCTTCCTGAAGTTTGCGGATGATTTCCCGGCGCTGACGAGCCAGATCGCCCAACGTATACACCGGATCGATGTCGCGGATATTCAGGCTGAACCCGTACACTTCGTGGTATTCCACCTTAGCCTGCAGTAAGATTTTCAGGCCTTCGGTAAAAAGTTGCCCCGTAGTGGTTTCGAAATAAGGCTTGAGCATCCGGAACGTGTACGACCAGATGGTTGCGCGGCAGCGGGCAAGCACGGTGTCGGTTCCCTGTTCGGTTTCAACCAAATCGAGGTAACAATGGCCGCTGCGGTTGACGGTCATTTCGCTGATTTCGGCAATTACCCACACGGGTTGGGTAAACGTGTTTTCCAGACTGCCTTTTACCTGCCGCTGTAGTTCTGAAAGTGTAAGTTGCTTCTCGCTCATTGAAAAAGGTTAAAGTTACAGGTTTCTTCGGGTTGGATTTCTGAGCAGATGGGACAATCCTTTCAGCGGATTTGCATCAGGCGCATGTATTCTTCAGGATTTTGCATGAATTTTTCGGGGTCCGGAATCTGATCCTTCCGGTTTTGGAATGACTTCGTTTTTTCGGCATCGATGCTGTCCTGAACTTCCGGATTCAGCAAGTTGCCCAGTTCGAATTTCAGGGTATATAAAAGCCGTCCGGTTTCGTCGAAGTATTGCCAGTCTTTGTCGCGCAGGTCGTTGGTGTAAAACGCATCGAGTTCCTGCGCTCCGTTGGGGAAGCTGGTTTTAAACACGCCGTTTCGTTTCCCTTCGGCATATCTGCATTCCAGGTAAGGTTTCCCGTCCTGAAAGTACGAACGGTAAATTCCGTGCAGCTGGCCGTTCAGCCACTCGGCTTCTTCGAGCAGTTCGCCGGTTGGGTAGAATCGTTTGCTTGTTCCTGATTTTTGTCCGTCAATGTAGGTTTCCGTTGACATCACTTTCCCGTCGGACAAGTAGTTCCATAGCCCGGTTTTCTTTTGTCCGGTGTATTTTCCTTCGGCGATTAAATTCCCTCGTTCGTCGAACAATTGGGCCTCCGAAGTTTCGCTTCCTTCGGTAAAAACCAGCACGGCTTTCATTTTTCCGTTCGGGTGAAAGCGTTTCATTTCACCTACGGGCTGGTCGTTTTTGAAAGTAGCCTGATAGAGCACCCGCCCTTCGGCATCTTTTTTAGTCCAGTAGCCTTGTTTCCGGCCCAGGGCATCCGTTTGGTTCAGAGCCTGCTGCGCCCAAACAGTTCCCGGAATCAGGAGGAATAAAACAATGATCAGTTCACGCATAGGGTTACCAGTTTTACAAGGCACTAAGGTACTGATTTTATTTGGCGGAAACGGAATCCGAAGTTTTGTGCCCGGGAAAAATCTGCTTCGGGACGGGCGGGAGTGATTGTCATTTGATTGTGAGACTGTAAATTACCCGGTCTGTCGCCGATAAAAAAGACCCGCCGAAAATGAACTGCACCCTAAATGTTGCATCGAACTTTTAGGGTGCAGTTTAAATTCCGGCTTTTTTTACTCTCTTCTCTGACCTTTTTTATACTCTCTGATCAGATATGATCTGAATTGGTTTTCTGCGCGGTACATCATCAGCACTTTTTCCTTAGGTAATATTTTCAGGAATTGCTTGTTGTATTCCTTGAGCAGCGAGGCCTCCTGTTCGAAAGATTCGATGTAATTATTCATCATCTTTTCGATTTCAGGGTCGGTCAGATTGGCGAATTTTTCATCGGGCATACGTTCAAATTCATGAATTCGTCGCTGGATTTCAAACCTCTTCTTTTCAAATTCATTGTAAACGGGCCAGAATGCCTGGGCCTCGGAAGGTTTCAGATCAAGTTTTGCGGTGAAAAATGATATTTTTTCAGCCTTTATTTTTTCAAACATTTCAGGGCTTGGACCCTTTCTTTCCTGTGCAGACAGCAAAGCTACCGAGGAGATAAACAGAATTGTTACAAGGAATATTTTCTTCATGGTTTTTAGTTTTGAATTTCAGAATAAATTTCAACATCGCTCATTCCGGTTGATAAGTATGCGAGAAACTCATCCGGATTAATGTTCGCAGTCTGGTCGGTATCGTCAGAAAAGAGGGTGCTTATAAACGTACTTTCGTCAACGAGTGAGAAATTCAGCGTATAGGCATCTATCTGCGATGATGTTGTACTCTCGTCAGTTGATGTAAGCGCGGTGTCTTTGAGCAGGAATGTGTTGATCGGGTAGTAAACCAGCAGATAAACCAAGGCAAAACTGGCAACCAGCCCCAAGGCGGGTTTTAACAACTGAAACAGCTTGGTTGGCGAGCTCTTCTTTTGGGTTTGGTATTCAATGTTTGCCATGACCCTGTCTTCGAGCGATTCGAAGTAATGATCGGGTGTCCGGAAAGGATTCTTTTCGGTCCGTTTCAAAAAATCGGGTTCTGTGTTTTTTTCTTCGTACATGATCTTCTGATTATATGGCTTTGACAACTTTAACTTCAAATAGTTTAATGCCCGGCTTACTTTCCGGAGGTTTGTTTTTAAGCTAGGATTCTATTCTTGACTCGTGCAATTTTACGTATTCTTCCACTTTCTTTACGGCGTGGTGGTAGGACGCTTTAAGCGCTCCAACCGATGTTTCGAGAATTTCCGACATTTCTTCGTACTTGATTTCGTCAAAATATTTCATGTTGAATACAATTCGTTGTTTGTCGGGTAAGGTGGCAATTGCTTTTTGCAGTAGCATTTGCCATTCATCTCCGTCAAAATAGGTGTCGCTTTCCAGGTTTCCGATCAGGTATTCGTTTTCGTCCGTCAGTCCCGACATCATCCGCCGTTTCCGCTGGTTGAGAAAAGTAATCGACTCGTTGGTCGCGATCCGGTAGAGCCAGGTGAATAAACTCGATTCGGCTCTGAAAGTATCCAGCCCGTTCCAGATTTTTATAAATGTGTTTTGCAGGACATCGTCGGTATCATCGTGGTTCAGCAGAATTTTCCGGATATGCCAATACAGCCTTTCCTTGTATTTGGCAACCAGGTGTCTGAAGGCAAGTTCCTTGGTTGAAGTATCCTTCAGGCTATCCAGTATTTGCTGATCGGTGGTCATGTGTAATTAGATGAATGCTGTTCTGACACGAAAATGGTGAAAAAGTTTAAGCTGGCAATTTATTCAATCCTGAAATTTAGCCCTTCGATCTTCAGTTTTTCGTATACCTGTATGTCAAACTGGTACAATTTGGCTGCACGATGGGCTACATTTTGCTGCTTTTGGCCCGAATCAATCAGTAATTTCATTTTTGCCAGTTTTTTCCTGAAGTTTCGGGTATCCATTTTCTTATTTAAAATGACCTCATACAGCGATTGGATTTCGGTAAGTGTAAATTTTTCGGGTAGAAGGTGAAAACCAACCGGGCGATACATCACCTCTTGTCGTAACTTAAGCAGCGCTTGCCGGATGATCTCTTCGTGATCAAAACAGAGTCGCGGCAGTTCGTTCAGGTTGAACCACTGCAGTGATCTGGTCAGGGTTGATTGTTTTAATTTATAATAATCAGGATTAATGAGCGCATAGTAACCGATAGTAATAACCCGGGTGTACGGAACCCGCGAAAGTGAGCCAAAGGTGCCGATTTGCTGCAGATAAACATTTTCAAGTCCGGTGGCTTCGTACAGCAGGGTTTTTGCAAACTCATCGAGGTCCTGTTCTTCCGGAACGTGCCCGCCAAATAGGCTCCAGTAAATGTCGCTGTTTAATACCGGGTGTTTTTCAAAGATTTGTTTGATCTGTTCGGGGCTTGCCTGTCGGGGAAGTATACGCCTTAGTGCTTCCTGATCAATTTGATTGAGCAGGACCTTCAATCCGGACTTGTCAAATCCAAAAATAACGCAATCAACCGAAACTGAATTTAGAATCATACCCCATGGCTTTGGGGCAAAAGTAATAAACCCGATTTTATATTCATCTATTGTCAGGTTAATAATTGCTTCATAGTTTGCCGAATAGATTATCTTTGCACGGAAATTTTAAAAAATAGAAACGCATGGCTTTACAGTGTGGGATAGTCGGATTGCCCAATGTCGGAAAATCGACACTTTTTAATTGTTTGTCGAATGCAAAGGCGCAGTCTGCAAACTTCCCGTTTTGCACCATCGAACCCAACCTGGGCGTAATTACCGTTCCTGATGAACGATTGAATGCCCTGGCTGACCTCGTTCATCCGGAACGTGTGGTACCAACAACTGTCGAGATTGTTGATATAGCCGGTTTGGTTCGCGGCGCAAGCAAGGGGGAAGGTTTAGGAAACAAGTTTCTGGCAAATATCCGGGAAACAGATGCTATTATTCATGTTCTGAGATGTTTTGACAATGACAATATTACCCATGTTGACACTACGATTGATCCGGTTCGAGATAAAGAAACCATTGACATCGAGTTGCAGCTGAAAGACCTTGAGACCGTTGAAAGCCGCATTGCCAAAGTTGAAAAACAGGCCAAAACCGGAAATGATCCGGAGGCCAAGCGGATGTTAAAAATACTGTTGATGTTTCGTGAAGCTTTGGTCCAGGGAAAATCGGCCCGGACTGTCGAAATTGACGAAGCCGACCAAAAGCTGGCTAAAGAGTTGCAGTTGCTGACCAACAAACCCATTTTGTACGTGTGCAATGTCGACGAAGCTGCGGTTTTGACCGGGAATGCCTATGTTGATGCGGTGAAAGAAGCAATCAAAGAAGAGAATGCAGAAATGTTGATGATTGCCGCTGCTACTGAAGCTGATATTGCTGAGCTGGAAAGCTACGAAGAGCGTAAAATGTTTTTGGAAGACCTCGGTCTGGAAGAGTCGGGTGTTAATAAGCTGATTAAGTGTGCTTACCGGCAGTTACAGCTTGAAACATATTTCACCGTTGGGGTGAAAGAAGTGAGGGCATGGACTTACAGACGCGGATTCAAAGCTCCTCAGGCGGCAGGGGTTATTCATACCGATTTTGAAAAAGGCTTTATCCGTGCCGAAGTCATTAAATACGACGATTTTATCGCGTTGAAGTCAGAGCAAGCTTGCAAAGAAGCCGGTAAAATGGGAGTCGAAGGGAAAGAGTATGTTGTTCAGGATGGCGATATTATGCATTTCAGGTTTAACGTATAGTCCTGATTGGATAGAAAAAAGTAAGAAGGCAGTCCGTTTGGGCTGCCTTTTTGCTTTTTGTATTAATTGAATGTGAAAAATAATCGAATGGTGGTTTTTTGAAAAACTCTTCTGATTTTCGGGTGTTAGCAGATGAATGGTTGGGGTGTGTGGCGAAAAAAGAGTTGTTTGTGGGTTTGTTGGGTGTGATTTTTCGGGGTGTGAGTAAATTTTTGTGGTTTTATATTTTTGTTTTCTGAAGTTTTTTATTTGCTCTCGTGGTGGTTGAATGTTGAATAATTAAGAAAAATGTCAGAAAAATAATCGATATGTGATCAAAATGACTAAATTTGACTCGTATTAGTTTCGAATAGGTCATATTTTAAATCGATAATATTATGTGCGGATTTGTAGGAGTATTTGATTTGAAGGTGCAGGCTCAGGAACTGCGTCCTCAGGTTTTAAAGATGTCGAAGAAAATTCGTCATCGCGGCCCGGATTGGTCGGGTATTTTTTCGTGCGATAAGTCTGTCCTGGCTCACGAACGTTTGTCGATTGTTGATCCCGAATCAGGTGGTCAGCCACTGTACAGTAAAGATGGTAAGCTGGTGCTGGCCGTAAATGGCGAAATATATAATCATCAGGAAATACGAAACCGGATTGGCGATTCATACGAATTTCTGACGCACTCGGACTGCGAAGTGATTTTGGCCTTGTACCGCGAAAAAGGCGTTGATTTTCTGGAAGACCTGAATGGTATTTTTGCTTTTGCCTTGTACGATCAGGAGAAGGATGTTTATCTGATTGCGCGTGACCACATTGGTATTATTCCGCTTTATCAGGGGTGGGATAAATACGGCAACTACTATGTAGCTTCGGAGTTGAAATCGCTGGAAGGTTATTGCAGTAAGATTGAAGAGTTTTTGCCCGGAAAATATCTGTATAGTCCTGATGGTGAAGTGAAAACATGGTACGAGCGCGAATGGCAATCGTATGATGCGGTGAAAGATAATGGTTTTGATATCAGTGTTTTGCGCAAAGCGCTCGAAGATGCAGTTCATCGTCAGCTGATGTCGGATGTTCCTTACGGTGTTTTGCTTTCCGGAGGGCTTGATTCTTCTGTTATTTCGGCTATTGCCAAAAAATATGCGGCGTTTCGCATTGAATCGCAGGATTCGGAACAGGCGTATTGGCCCCAGTTGCATTCCTTTGCAGTCGGGCTGATTGGTTCTCCGGATCTGGCCGCTGCAAAAAAAGTTGCCGACCACATCGGAACGATTCACCACGAGATTCATTTTACTGTTCAGGAGGGGTTGGACGCGATTCGTGACGTGATTTATTACCTTGAAACCTATGATGTTACTACTGTTCGTGCCTCTACTCCAATGTATTTGCTTGCACGGGTTATCAAGTCGATGGGAGTAAAAATGGTGCTTTCCGGAGAAGGAGCTGACGAAATTTTTGGAGGTTACCTCTATTTTCACAAAGCGCCCAACGCGAAAGCATTTCACGAAGAAACCGTCAGGAAACTGGGCAAGTTGCATCTGTATGACTGCTTGCGGGCCAACAAGTCGCTGGCAGCCTGGGGGGTTGAAGGCCGGGTGCCCTTCCTTGATAAAGAATTTCTGGATGTAGCCATGCGGATTAATCCGGAAGAAAAAATGGCTAAAAACGGGCGAATGGAGAAATGGGTGGTACGCAAAGCATTTGAAGATTATTTGCCCGAAAGTGTAGTTTGGCGTCAGAAAGAACAATTTTCCGATGGTGTTGGTTATAATTGGATCGATTCGTTGAAAGCGATGGTTGCTGAAAAGGTCACCGATGAGCAGATGGCAACCGCGAAATTCAGGTTTCCGATTAATACACCGATGTCAAAAGAAGAATATTTTTACCGTTCTATATTTACCGAACATTTCCCGTCAGACTCGGCTGCGAGCTGTGTGCCGTCGGTACCGTCAATTGCCTGCAGTACACCGGTTGCCCTGGAATGGGATGCCAGTTTTAAGAATAATGCTGATCCTTCAGGGCGTTCGGTGGGGAGTGTTCACCTGGAAGGGTACACCAAATCATAAATTAGTTTTAGGTTTCAACATAAATTTTCTCGACAATTGGATTGAAACAAAAGAGCCGGGGGCAGCTCCCGGTTTTTTTTGCTTCAAAAATCGGTATCCTGAATTAAATTCTTTTATTTTGCAATTGCTTGTAATACTTACAATTATTTAAAATACGATAATGAAAAATCTTGTACTTATTGGCTTATTGTTAGGCTTCTTCTCATGCACTCAGACTCCTTCGTATAAAATCAGTGTAAAACTGGCCGGAGCCGAAGGGAACGCTTATCTGGCAAAACGCGTGAAAGGAGAATGGGTGAAACTTGATTCGGCAGCGCTTGCAAATGGAGAATACCAGTTTAAAGGTGCCGTAAAAAATCCGGAAGTTTATTACTTGAGCGTTGGCTCGAAAAAGCAAAGATTGCCGTTCTTTATCGAGAACTCTGCTATTTCAATTGCCGGTTCTGCTGATTCGCTTTTGTCGGCAAAGGTTTCAGGATCAGCGACTCAAAACGAATATCAGGCTATTCAGGAAAAACTAGACGAACTCGACAAGCAGGGAACCACACTTTATAACCAGTCGAAAGAAGCCGGAAAAAATGGTGATACGAACCAATCGGACAGTCTTTCGGTGCTGGCTGATGCGGTTTTCAGCAAAATTGACGAACAGCAGAAGGATTTTATTAAAGCCAATCCGGCTTCGTTTGTTTCTCCGTTTCTTTTAGGCCGGATTTATTACGAGATGGAAGCTGATGAGCTGGAAGGTTTCTTGTCGGGACTGGATGCCAAACTTGACTCGGTATCTACGGTTGTAACCCTGAAAGATCGGGTCGCTAAACTTAAAACAGTTGCTGTCGGGCAGATTGCTCCTGATTTTACCATGAACGATACGAACGGGAATCCGGTAAAATTCAGTGATATTTATTCGAAGAACGAATATACCCTGATTGACTTTTGGGCTTCGTGGTGTGGCCCTTGCCGGCGCGAAAATCCGAATGTTGTAGCAGCCTTTGAGCACTACAAAACCAAAGGATTCGGAGTGTTCGGAGTGTCGCTCGATACCGACAAAGCGAAATGGGAAAAGGCAATCGCCGATGATCAGCTGACCTGGCCTCATGTTTCCGATCTGAAAGGCTGGAAAAACGAAGCTGCCGCAACTTATTGCGTCAATTCGATACCCGCTAATTTGCTGGTTGATAAAACGGGAAAAATTGTTGGGCGCAACCTGCGCGAAGGAAATCTCCATCAAACACTTTCAGGTTTGATGAAATAATACATCCGGTTGATATTCCTGAGGCGTTAAATGGCTAGAGTTTATGATTTCAGCGATTTAGCGCTTCAGTCTTTTTATTCGGGACTAATCATTTATATATTTTTGATCATGGAAGAATTAACGCTTACTACTCCGGCCTTGTTGTTCTCGGCCGTTTCTCTGATTTTGCTGGCCTACACCAATCGGTTTCTGGCCTATGCCTCGGTAGTGCGCGGGCTTC
>JAEUSS010000612.1 GCA_016788685.1 Prolixibacteraceae bacterium
TTTCGGAACTTGTTGCCGACTCCAGGCTGCTCGGAGCATCGGCCTCAGTAATTGCCATTGTGACCGCACTGGCCGTACATGCTCCCAACCACACCATTCACCTGATGTTTATCGGACCGGTAAAAATGAAATTTCTTGCGCTGTTTTCGGTACTGATTTATGTGATCGGTATTTCGTCGACCAACGCGGGAGGTAATCTGGCGCATTTGGGCGGCGCTTTCGGCGGAGTTATTTATCTATTCCAGCTTCGTCGCGGTATTGATCCCGGAAAAGGAATCGGACGCCTGGCCTCGGCCCTGAAGAGCATAGTTGCCCCGAAGCCCAAGGTAAAAATCACCTACCGGAAACCAACCGACGACATTGAATACAACCGTCAGAAAAACCAGGACAAGAACCGGATGAATGAGATTCTGGAAAAAATCAGCAAGTCGGGCTACGACTCTCTGTCGAAAGAAGAAAAGGAAATTTTATTCCGGATGGGAAAATAAACGAAGTAAGCCGAATCAGAAAAGGCAGGGCACTATCCTTTATTTTTCCCGTGCAATACTCTTCCTGATTGTTTTACCGCCTCGTTGATACTGGCATTTAACTCGAACCCAACCAGGAGAATAAGCGCTAACAGGTACATCAGAAGCATAATCACCAGTAACGTACCAATTGATCCGTAAAGCTTGTTGTACTGCCCGAAGTTATTGATGTAATAAGAAAATCCGATAAAAGTGGCTACACTCAGCACAGTTGCGAAAGTACTCCCGCCGGAAACAAAACGCCATTTGGTTTTTTTTGCCGGAGCAAGGTAGTACAAAAATGAATTGGCCATAAAAAATAAAAACAGAATGACCACCCACTTCCCGACGGTAAGCACATAAAATGTAAAATGGTCTTTCAGGTAATCATTGGCTACCAAATAATTAATGAAGTGCTGCCCGTAAGTAATCAGGGCTATGGCAACAGTAAGCAACAACGAAAAAATGGCAAGAAGCAGTAAAGCGACTATCCTTTGTCCGATCCAGGTACGGCGCTCAAAACTGTGCAATGACGCATCAAATGCTCCCATCATGGACGCAAAACCGTTGGTTGAAAAGATGAGTGCCATAAAAAACCCAAGAGAAAGCAAGTCGCCCCGCTGCTGGGTTAAAATATCCTGAACGGTTTCTTCGATAGCCAGGAAAACATTCTCCGGAACCATATCCTTGATCAGCAGGAATAACTCATTCTGAAAATTGGCGATTGGAATGTACGGAATGAGGGTAAACAGGAAAATGATAGCCGGGAAGGTAGCCATAAAGAAACTAAACGCTATTGCTGATGCCCGGGTGGTTAAAGATCCGTCAACGATGCTCCGCCAGAAAAAAACCATCACATCATACACAGCCATTCCGTCAAGCCCGGGGAAAGTGACTTTCTTTGCTTTAACCAGAACCCTCTCCCACAGAGGAAGTAACTTATTTACTAATTTACCAGGCATTAGCCCTGCTTTTCAATTCTTAACTGGTGAATGTATGAATTACTATTTTTGTTTTTCAGCAAGAAATACACCCTGAAAGTTCCGGTATTGGTAACCAGGCTTCCGATGGCATACCGGGCACCTTCCTTTCCTCCCTGATGAATGATACTGAATTGCTTGGGTTTATTTGTTTTAAAAAACTCGGCGACAATCTGCTGCGCCTGCGACTTGCTGTACACATCATCATGGCTTTGAACAACCAACTCAACATTTTCGTTGAAAAATCCGGCCAGCGAAGCATCGTTTCCGTTTTGAATACTGAGAACAATCTCGTCAGGAATTTGTGCAAATGAACTGGTTGCCAAAACAAAAAGACCAAACAATAAGGATATCAGTTTCAATTTAAAATTTTTCATTGTTAACAATTTTCGTACGAATTACTTTCAGCATGAAACATTACCAAAAACCGTGCAATTTTTTATTTAAACAAATACCTTTGTAAAGGTAACAAAATTCGCATATCTGAAATATGAAAATTTGCCTTCTGGTAATCGGAAAAACAGACGAAGCCTATCTACAAAAAGGAATTGAAATATTCCTGAAGCGGATCCCTCACTATATCTCATTTGAAATGAAGGTGATACCCGACCTGAAAAATTCAAAAAACATGAGTGAAGAGCAACAAAAAGAAAAAGAAGGCGAACTGATTATCCAACAGCTAAACTCTTCCGACGAATTGTTTTTGCTCGATGAACAGGGAACGGAGGTCTCGTCAATCGATTTTGCACGTTTTTTGGAGAAGAAAATGCTTTCCGGAATTAAACGGCTGGTTTTTATTATTGGCGGGCCTTACGGATTCTCCGGAAACGTTTATTCGCGGGCAAACGGCAAACTGAGCCTTTCGAAAATGACCTTTTCGCACCAGATGGTCAGGCTTATTTTTGCCGAACAATTGTACCGGGCTATGACGATTCTGAAAGGAGAACCCTATCACCACCAGTAAGGAAGAGAAATTTCCCGAAGTTTTCCGGGTTAAACAGTTTAAATGATTATTTTGTACCATGGAGCAATTCAGAAAGTACATATTATATGCCTTGGCCATACTGTTTTTCTTGCTGGCTGTTATTCAGGAAAACCAAACCCTGAACAACCATCCGGAATTAAATCTTATTCAGAATTTTAACAAAACCTTACTCGATCAGGAAGCAAAGCTGACG
>JAEUSS010000632.1 GCA_016788685.1 Prolixibacteraceae bacterium
GTAATGTCGTCGATCAGCTGAACCTGGTTTCTATTTCTACCGGGTTTTCCATTGGCGGTTATGACGCCAGCCATGTTCAGGGCGACATCAGTCTGGGGGTTGGCCGTTCGGGCGAACCGTATTCAGGAATCGGTCGGGGAGAACTGAACATTGAAAATCTTCCGGTTTTTCGCGATGAGTTGGGCGCTTTTGGCACCCCGACGAGCGACTCGCAACGAACCGAGGTGATTACCGAAACCCAACGTTTTTTGATGATTCTGATCGATTTCGGAGGCGATGGTCGGTTGGAAGAAGCCCGGCAGATGGCCGTGCGTTTGCTGAATGAATATTGCGGCGCGACAAACATTACCTGGAACAACATCGGATAACATGTGGAAACTGACTTGTAAACTGATTCTGAAAATGATGGGCTGGAAAGTCCTGAACGGAGTCGCTCCTTCAGAAAAAGCCATTATTATCGGCGTTCCGCACACCAGCGCCTGGGATTTTGTGATCTCTTATTTGTACTATACTTCGGTTGGAGGACAGGCCTACATCATGATCAAGAAAGAATTTTTTGCCTGGCCCGTGGGTTTTTTCCTGAAAAAAATGGGCGGAATTCCAATCGACCGTTCGCGCGGAGGCACGGTTACCAAACAGATTATTTACGAAATGAATTCGCGCGAAACCATGCATCTGGCTCTGACTCCGGAAGGAACGCGAAAGTCCACCAAAAAGTGGAAGGCGGGTTTTCACACCATCGCCAAAGCAACCGGGGCAAAGGTGTACCTCGGGCTGTTCGACTTTGGTCGTAAGGAAATTGGCTGGGTCGAAGAGTTTGAACTGACTGATGATTCAGTAGCCGACATCCGCCGGATGAAAGCCTGGTACCGGGCGCGGAGAGTGACCGCGAAACATCCGGAATTGTATACTGCAGAAGATTAATTTCTTTGTAAATTAGCAGGGCTTGAGAAAGCCGGATTTCAACACAGATTGAAGATAAAACATATCATATCGTTCCCAATTTTTAAACTGTCTAAAACTAAACTTATGGCTCAGGAAATTTTGAAAGTGGCGGTTTTTCAACTCGATCTGGTTTGGGAGAATGCAGAAGCAAACCGTGCAAAGATTGACGAATGGCTTCAAAAAGTTGACGTGCACACTGATGTGGTTTTCTTGCCCGAAACGTTTACCACCGGCTTTTCGATGAATGTTGCCGAACTGGCTGAACCCATGAATGGCGAAACTGTTCAGTGGATGAAACGACGCTCCGCAGAGAATCAGGTGGCTTTGTGCGGAAGCCTTATCATCAGCGAGGAAGGCCGTTTTTTTAACCGTTTGCTGTTTGTTGAACCTTCGGGGCAAGTGCATTTTTACGACAAACGCCACCTGTTTACCATGGCTAATGAAGAAAGCCATTTTCAGGCCGGAACGGAACGGTTGATAATTAATTACAAAGGCTGGCGTATTTGCCCGCTGATATGCTACGATTTGCGTTTCCCGGTATGGGCCCGAAACCGGAACGAATACGATATCCTGATTTACTCAGCCAATTGGCCGCAGGCACGCACCGAGGTTTGGAATGCTTTGCTGAAAGCCCGGGCCATCGAAAACCAGGCCTATGTGGTGGGGGCAAACCGTGTAGGAGTTGACGGAAATAACATTGCCTACTCCGGAAACTCGCAGTTGATCGATCCGAAAGGAAAGCTGTTGTCGGCAATTGTGGATCACCATAAAGGGATTGTTGTTGCCGGATTTTCTCATACCGAGTTGTCA
>JAEUSS010000635.1 GCA_016788685.1 Prolixibacteraceae bacterium
CCTCGCGCTTCGGGAAAATTAAAATACTGAAGAAAAGCAGTTTGCTCGACCGTGTCCTGATGGGATTTGAGTCGGTGGTTAACGGCATCAAAAGTAACATCATGTCGGCTCTGCGCTGGGCTTTAAATCATAAAGCAGTAACCTTGGTTTCGGTAGTATTCCTTCTGTTTGCTTCGTGCTCGCTGTTGTCAAAAGGATATATTCAGTCTGAATTTATGGATGCCGGCGACCGCGGTGAATTCATCCTGAAAGTGGAGCTTGAAAAAAATGCGACACTCGATGAAACCAACAAGATGTGCGCCAGAGTTGAAGAACAACTGATGAAATATCCTGAAGTTGAGTTACTTTTCACCAAAGTTGGTTCTGAAGGAGGAAGCATGTCGTTCAACGAAACCCCGAATACCGCAGAAATCAATGTTAAACTCGTTGACAAAAAGAAACGGAATGTTTCGTCCAAAGTATTTAGTATTCAGGCAAAAAATGACATGTCGGAAATGTTTGCCGGACCAAAATTTACGGTGAACGAAGTCAGCATCATGGGTACAACTACGCGTCCGCTTGAATTATTCGTGCGCGGAAACAACTACGATGAAGTAAAGCAATATGCAGCCAAGGTTTTTGAAATCGCTAAACATGTTAAGGGAACAACGGATGTCGAAACTTCGGACGAAGAAGGAAATCCGGAATTAAATATTGAAATCGACCGGGATAAACTGGCAAAAGTCGGCCTGACCCTCGGTGAAGTCGGTGCAGAGCTGCGTATCGCTTTTGCCGGAGATAACGACCTGAAATACAAAGAATCAGGCGAAGAGTACGACATCAACATCATTCTGGACGAGTTCAACAAAAAGAGCAAAGAGGATATTGAGAATATGTCGCTGATTACCCGTACCGGAACCATTATTAAACTGAAACAGATTGCCAGTGTAACCGAAAAGAAAGGCCCGGCAATGCTGACCCGGTTCAATAAATTGCCATCGGTTTCCATTACCGGACAGGTAGCCGGAAATACCATCGGTACCATTGGAGAAGAAATTCAGGCAAAACTGGCTGAGATTGAGAAACCACTTGGTGTTGATGTGGTTTATGCCGGTGATCTGGAAAACCAAACCGAATCGTTCGGGAGCTTGCTTGTTGCCCTGATTGCCTCGATTCTGCTGGTTTATTTGACCATGGTCGCTTTGTACGACAGTTACGCCTACCCGTTTGTGGTGATGTTCTCCATGCCGCTGTCCATTATCGGGGCTTTGCTGGCACTGGCTTTGGCCGGAAAGAGCATGAGTCTGTTCTCCATCATGGGGATCATCATGCTGATGGGACTGGTAGCCAAAAATGCAATCCTGGTAGTCGACTTTGCCAACGATTTGGTTAATAAAGGTGAGAAAGTTTACGATGCCATCACCGAAGCGACCAGCCTTCGTTTCCGACCAATTTTGATGACCAACCTGGCTCTGATCTTCGGATTGCTGCCGCTGGCTCTGTCGAGTGGCGCTGGCGCCGAGTGGAAGAGCGGCATCGGATGGGTACTGATTGGAGGTTTGACCAGCTCGATGTTCCTTTCTCTGATCATCATTCCGGTTATCTACGTGCTGATTTCAAAAATGCTGAAGAAAGACGAAATGAATGAGAAAAAAAGGCAGAAAGAAATCATGGAAGTTGAACACATACTTCCTGAAATAAAATCATACAACTAAACGTCTTCCATACACTCAATTTTTATAATTAGGTTTAATCCTGCTATCTCCTGCTCTGCATAACCCAGACAGGAGAGGCAGGATTAACTTCAAAAAACCAGCATTTCCAAGTGAAACCCGGTAATCTGACATGATATGGTTCTCAATCCGGGGAGTTATAGTTCCATCCGCCAATTATGCCGGGATATTCTGATATGCAACGAAAACCGACATTTGCGGCAAACCTGAAGTACTGGTTCTGACCTGCTAGCAAGAATATCG
>JAEUSS010000080.1 GCA_016788685.1 Prolixibacteraceae bacterium
ATTTTCTCTACTCTTGTCATACGCTTTTTAGATTAAAATTAATGCTCTACAACATGTTGCATTTGCTTCAATAAAAGTAGATATTATATAGGAATATTCCTAATAAATGTTATAAATTTGCGCAATTTTTTATTAACATTTAAGTGTTTGTATTTCAGGTAATTTATCAATTAATTGTTGAATATTGTAGGTTTATTGAAACAGATTATTGATGCTTCCATGTGTGTATTTGTCCTTACACACTATTTATAGCCCCTAGTTGTAAAAATTGGAAAGTAAATTTTGCGTATGTCCCCAGTCAATTACCTGACAAACATCAAAAGATGGTAAATTGTATTTATAGCAATTTGATTAAATCGCATTATTCATGCAAGGTATTAAAATTTATCATCAATAATATCTATCAATTATTTGATTTATAGATATATGATCTATTTATCAGAGATTAAAAAAATGATTGTTTGGTTGGTTGTTTCTAAAGCTTAAATAGTGACATACAGATAGCTGTTTGTCACCCAATCCGTCACCATGATATGTAAAAACCGCTATAATAACTTGTATTATAGCGGTTTAAAAATCTAAGTTGTTGTCCTGTCAGGTCTCGAACCTGAACTCTTCTGATCCAGAATCAGACGTGTTGCCAATTACACCACAGGACAGTTTAAGTATGTTGTTCCAGTTTACTTTCCCTTAGCAGGTACTGGCTTTTAAAGTTGACCTACCAGGGCTCGAACCTGGACTCTTCTGAACCAAAATCAGACGTGTTGCCAATTACACCATAGGTCAATCATTTGTTGTCTTTTCTTTAAAGACGGTGCAAAAATATAAAAAATATTTTTTGGACATCTGTTTTGTGAGTAAATTTTCACTCTCTGTGCATGTTTATTTTTTGCTTTCAAACCGGCAAGTCGGTTTTATTGCTATTACTCTTTAGCACTCAATGTATTGTCGTTTGGCGTTGTGTCAATTGATTGTTAAGAATTCATGGCGTAAGTTTAGTGATTATTTCGTTTGTTCGTTTTTGTCGTGTATTTTTGCTGATTCGTTGGTCGGGATAGGGAATGGATTGGGGTGCAATATACTTGTTTGTTGACTTTTAGACTTAATTAAATACGAATTGTTGATATGGAAGAGTTTTTTCAGGAGAATAAAAAGATTGCCAAAACAATTAATGAGGTCGCCGGGCTGGCAAATTATCTTTGGCAAAAAGGGTGGGCCGAGCGTAATGCCGGAAATATCTCGGTAAACCTGTCAGAAATGATGGGCGGCAGTGAGTTTGAGCTGGAGCATTTCCCGATGTTTCAATTAGAACGGAGCTATAACGCGTTAGGGGGGCTCTATTTTTTTGTGACCGGGACCGGAAAGCGGATGCGCGACCTGGCTGTTAATCCGATGAAGAATGCTTGCATCATCAAAATGAATAAAAAGGGAAATGGATACCACATCATTTCCGTAAAAAAGCGAAATCTCTATAATTTCAGGCCTACGTCAGAATTGCCAACTCATTTGGCTGTTCACGATTTGCTGGTGAGTACCGGCTCGAAAAGCAAAGCGGTTGTGCATACACACCCGAATGAGTTGGTTGCCATGACACAGATTCCCAGATTCCAGACTGCCGAAATGCTGAATAAAACGCTGTGGGGAATGCACCCCGAAGCTTTTGTCTTTGTGCCGCGCGGGGTGTATATGGTGCCGTATATCTTGCCAGGGAGCCACAGAATTGCCGATGCAACCATCGAAGGATTCAAAAAAGGACATGAAGTGGTGATTTGGGAAAAACACGGAGCCTTTGCTATCGGCGAGACGGTTTCTGATGCTTTCGACATGATTGATATTCTTTCTAAATCGGCGCAAATCTGGTTTATGGCCATGCAAACCGGCAACGAACCGGAGGGGCTGAACGACGAACAACTGGCGGAACTGAAAGAAGCTTTTCTGAAAGAATAGAGACTTGGATTGTACTGAATGGAGCAGGCTGTCAGTTTGTTAATCGACTGGAAGCCTGCTCCGTTTTATTTTTTTTCGAACGCAGTTTTCGTAATATTTTTTTTCCGCGCGATGCAATCCCGGCCGACCCGTGGTATTCCATCTCATGCTCAATCAGTTCAATCAGTTCTCCCGAAAAATCGGGTTCTTTTTGAGCAATATTAAACAGAACCTGCATGGCATGAACACGCACAGCAACCGGCTCGGCCGCATTCGAAAAAATATCAATGCAACGATTCAATAAGTGTCCCAGCTTGTCTTCCTGAAGGGTATTCAGGCTGATCAGTTTCAGTAAGTGCCTTTTTTTGCTGGCGTTTTGGGTCGTCAGCAGGAAATTGGTCATTGACTCAAGGTAAGGCCAAACGAGTTCCGGGTGCTTTTCATGAATCTTATCGACCATCCAGATGGCTCGCCAGTTTTGCGGCTGAGAGTCGTCCAGTGCTATCTTCATCAAAACATCCAGATGTTCCGGATGATCAGAGATGTGTCGGACAACCAGATTGAGGTTTTCCCAGGAGAGAATCAGCGATTGAAGTTTGTCTTCGTTCATTGCGGCAGGTCTTGTTACTCGTAATAATCTTGAAATAAAGATAGTTTTTTCCCTTCTTTACGCGTTCAATTTTACTCAAAACAACGAAAACGTGATTGAAGTTTGTTGTGCAATCATTCTGAACGATGATAAAATGCTGGCTGTTCAGCGCGGACCGGAAAGCAGCCATCCTTGGCAATGGGAGTTTCCTGGAGGGAAAATACATCCGGGAGAGACTGCGGCTCAGTGCGTTGTGCGCGAAATAGAAGAGGAGCTGAAGGTCCGGATTCAGGTAATCACCCCGCTTTTGCCTGTCGGATTTGATTACGGGATGAAGCAAATCAGCTTGATGCCTTTCGTTTGCAAAATTATTTCCGGAGAAATTTGCCTGACTGAACATGTCGGTCTGCACTGGTTTGACATTGAACAGTGGAAGGATATCGACTGGTCAGGGGCCGATCGTGAATTAATCCTGAAAAATCAGGAACAATTAGTTTACCAGGTTCGGAAAAATAAGGGTGAAAGCAACAAAAACGGCAGTCCAGCTCAGAATAGATAAAACCATGTATGGCTTTGCCATTTTATGTTTCGGATAATATTTGTTGAGCAGAAAGGCGCCGATTGGGATACTCAAAACAACTGGCGACAGGATAATGATCCCGGGCAGACCAAATTTGGAACGGAAACGGGCAATGAACCTGTTGCGTTTGTTGAAAACCCGTTCGCCGGTCATGTTCTTGCGCCAGCTCAGAAGTTCCCGGTATTTTATCCGGACAGCGTGGGGCGTGTATTTTCTGAAGAATGTTTTGACGTAGTGAAACCGGCGGATGGCCAGGCCGCTGAAATGATAAAAAAAGAAAAAACCGGCAATACCGCCAAGGGTTACAGCAATTAGGGTTTGCTCAAAGTTCAGCCCGATTAACAATGCATAGGGGAACGTAATTACATACTTTACTGTTGCCAACAAAAAAACCTGAATGATTTTAAATACCGCGATCATAATCTTCTCCGCCTTGTAAATTTCCAGAATAGAACGCCAAAGGTCGTCAAAAAGTTGTGATCATGGCAAGGTATGTGGTTGATTTTTAGGTTTATTAAGGATTTTTAAAATTTAACTTTCGGGTTTCTTTAGTTAATTTATCCTGAAAGGCGGCTTGCGAAAGGTTTTCCGGTGTCATTTATTTAGCCATCCGAAAATCAGGCTCAAAAAAAATATCCCCAAAATAATCAGATAGGTGTAGGGATTTGCAAAATTTAAAGTCCATCCTAATATTCTGGATCGTTTGGGAACTATTGTCCGGCTGTCTTTGGAATTAAAATAAAAGATTCCCCATTTGTAGTTGTTCGGGTCGTCAATCATTCTGTCATTTTCAAACTGGTCGAAATTAGTTTTCATAAGCCTGAATGTGATTGTATTTTAACTCAACTGCATGCGGAAATTACGCCGGACTATGCCTGTCAGGCTGCCTTCAGCGTGGCAGTTCGTTGTATTGCACTATCAAAGGTATAAATTTTTGCAGGTTTGCAGCTCAGTTGTAAATCCAGTCGCAACGTATTGTTTTCATGTTATCTTTATCCCGAAAGATTAAGGTCGGTAGACATTCGTTTGATGTGCTGCCTGTCAGGAAATAGGGTTTCCGGTTTCTTGTTAATTGGTTGATTTTTCTTCATGATTTGTGTTGTTGAAAAATACTGGCGCATTAAAGTGGAGATGTTACTGGCCCGGATAATATTTTAAAACTTTTTAAACAGAACTTAAATGAAAGCGATTACCCTTATTGTATTTGCGATGGCTTTTGCGCTGTTGGTCAACGCTCAAAGTCCTGCCGAAAACTTATTCAACGGCAAAAATCTGGATGGCTGGAAAATCTACGGAACCGAAAAATGGTACGTCGAAGATGGACTGCTTGTTTGTGAAAGTGGCCCGGACAAGCAGTACGGTTATCTGGCTACCGAAAAATGGTACGATAATTTTGTTCTCGAACTGGAGTTTAAACAAGAAGCCAACGGCAACAGCGGCGTGTTTTTCCGCTCTACGATTGATGGAACTAAAGTTAAAGGATGGCAGGTAGAGGTTGCACCGCCGAATCATGATACCGGTGGTATTTATGAATCGTACGGACGCGGATGGTTACACCAGATCCCGGAAGATCAGGAAGGTTTCCTGAAGATGGGAGAATGGAACAAAATGAAAATTCAGGTTGTCGGAAATCATGTGACAACCTGGCTGAATGGTCACCAGATGACCGACCTGACTGACGATAAGATCGGAGAAGGAAAAGGTTCCATCGCGCTTCAAATTCACGATGGAGGCGGCATTAAAGTGCGTTGGAGAAATATTGTTCTTCAGAAACTGTAAGCGGCCTGTTGTTATTCATCGGATGACGATAAAATCATCCGATGAATAAAATTAAATCCCTGGAATATTAATTCCGCGTATCTTCCGGTACAGATCGAGCGCATACAGGTCGGTCATTCCGGAGACAAAATCGACAACTGCCTGAACTTTTTCGTAGGTGGACTGGTGGGCGCCGCGGTACTGATCGGGTATGAGTTGAAGCATCTTCTTCGAAATTCCTTCTTTGGGGTTCAGGATTGCTTCAATAAAGACTTCGAGCAGGGTGCCGATAATCTGGTAGCCCGAAATTTCGATCTCAACGACCGAACGGTCATTGTAAATATCGCGGATGCTTGCATTTTTAATTATTTCCATAGCCTCCAGTGATGTCGGAGAAACCTGATCGATCAGTGCTTTTTGAAAACTTCCGGAGAGAATTTCTTCTTGTTTTTCCCAAAACACATCCACACATTGTTTGACCAGTTTGCCGATCACGCTGGCGCGCAAGTAGGCGATCTGTTCGTTAGGATCGGTTACCAGGTTGAGCGTTTCGTTCATTCGCGTGATCTGCTTTTGTTCCGTCCGGGAATCGAAGAAGCCCATGAGTAGTGACCGGGTCTGATCGAAAGCGTGTATTTTTAGTTTATGTGCATCTTCCAGATCCATCAGCTGGTAGCAAATGTCATCGGCGGCTTCAACCAAAAATACCAGCGGGTGCCTGACGTATTTGTCCGGATCTTTACTCATCCGGGTTAGTCCCAATTCGTTGGCAATACGCCCGAAAATGACTTTTTCAGACTGGAAGAACCCGAATTTCGGTTTCTCGGTCAGCATGGATTCGAACGGATATTTTACGATGGAAGCCAGCGTAGTGTATGTCAGCGCAAAACCGCCTTCGCGCCGGCCGTTGAACTGATGGCTGAGTAGCCTGAAGGCATTGGCATTTCCGTCGAATTGCGTAAAATCGCGCCATTCGGCTTCCGAAAGTTCATTTTTTAATCTTGGTTCGGTGCTTTTTTTGAAAAACTGTGCAATGGCATCCTCACCCGAGTGCCCGAACGGAGGGTTTCCCATGTCGTGGGCCAGGCAGGCTGCCGAAACGACCGATCCGATCTCCTGAAAAAGAGGATTTCCGACCTCCATTTTTTCATTTTCAGCTTTTTCAACAAACATGCTCCCCAGAGACCGGCCTACGCTGGCTACCTCCAGGCTGTGTGTCAGTCGGTTGTGTACGAAGATGCTTCCGGGAAGCGGAAAAACCTGTGTTTTATTCTGCATCCTCCGGAAAGGCGACGAAAAGATAATCCGGTCGTAATCGCGCTGAAACTGGGTGCGGCTGTGTTTGATATCGTTTGTCGAAAGTGCTTCCTGTCCAAGACGGGTCGTTGATATAATCTGGTTCCAATTCATTCGGTAATATTTTTTGTAAAAATAGTTTGTTGTGCCCGATTTTCGTTAAAAAGTTTGTGTCCGGTAATTATTCATTTCTTTATCGGCCTCTCGGGCATTCGGATAACATTTTTCCAGCAGTTGCCAGAATTTTGGTCCGTGATTTTTTTCGACCGTATGCGCCAGTTCGTGCAACAGTACGTAATCAATAAGGTGTTCGGGCAGGCGCATCAGGTGGAGGTTCAGGTTAATGTTGTTGGCCGAGGAGCAACTTCCCCAGCGGGTTGACGCATTTTTGATGCTGATGTTCTGATAGCTGAATCCATGCTTGTCAGCCAGTTCCTTAAGCCGTTTCGGAAGGAATATTTTTGCCTCCCAGCGCATAACATCAATCAGCGTATTTTTTATAAACTCCTGAACACGTTGGTGTTCGTGGGCTACCTTTTCAGGAATGAATATCTGAATCATACCATTGCCTACCCGGTTGTAAACCTTATCCGTATCGCCTTTTGTGATCGCTAATTGATGAAATCGGGTTTTAAAACAGCTTTCAGGAGCAAAAATGGTTAAACCAGCTTGTATTTTGGATTGTTGTTTCTGAATCCATTCAGTTTTCGACTCAACAAAGCGGATGGCATCGCGGTAAAGTACTGAAGGAGGCATGGAGACTACAACCTCTCCGCCGGATTTCACACTCAGGCGGATTCTTTTGGAGCGGTTGTTAATAGTGAACGATACAGAGCCAACTTGTTCAATATTTATGTATTTTGTAGTCATTAAATGTTCATCCAATATTTTGCTAAAGTAATCAAACCAAAAAAACTAATCATATGGAACGGAATAAACGATTTGAAGTTTTTGGAACGTTAACAAAAACAGAAACAGTTTTTACAATTGATGACAAAATTATCCCCGGGACGTTGGTTTTTGAGGCATTGCGCCCGTTTCCGGGATACTATTCAGAATCTCCGACCAGCGCGAAA
>JAEUSS010000085.1 GCA_016788685.1 Prolixibacteraceae bacterium
CCTTGTTTTCTATCAGGTAAGAAAACGGCAAGTCGGAAGTATCCGTATTCTTGTAATGGCGCCCCATAACAAGCGTATATGCACCAATTTTGGCGGGCCACAGGATATAGGAGTCGGAAGTTGTTTTCGAGCCCCGCTCAACAATTCCGTGGTGAATCGGCCCCAGTTTATACATGTGGTTGCTTTGGTTCGATCCGCTGCCCGCATTACAAAACGAAAACATCCCGGCGATCAGAAGAGTTGATTTATGGTGAGTTACGGTGTACGGGCCACCGAAAATAGAACAAGCTTCGCCGTGAAACCCCTGACAGTTGGCAAAGAACAGCGAATTTTCTGCAGAATATTGTTTACCCAGAATACACCCCTGCCCCACAAAACAATTGGAGAGGATGGTGCCATCAGATATTTCAGAACCGGAAGAGACAATAAAATTTTCGGCCAGAATTCCGGCACCCAGTTTGACCGGAGCGAACTCGTTGCTGTTTACCGAACCATTTTCGAGCCGCACCGCTCCCAAAACCTGACTATACGCTCCGAATTTTACATTTTTAATTTGCCGGCAGTTCCGGATTACCGAATGTGCACCGATTATTCCCCGAACACTTTTTACCGATGCTGAATATTCGGCGATCTTCGATTCCAACTCGCGGATCAGGCAATGACGGTGTTTGTACCAAGCTAAAAAATAGGCCAGATGAGCCGACAGTTTATCGTAGATCATTACGCCGCGCCCGCCCGTTTCATCAAGGGTCGAAACTTTTATTCCGTTGCCAAAACTTGTTTCTCCGTCAATCAGGCACAGCTCAATATTTTCAAGAATAACATGGTCTCCGATATCGTAATTGGCAATGTAGTTACAAATATGATGAATATAAACGTGGTTACCGATGGTGCAATTGTGGATACTGGCATGGTAAATACCACAGTTCCGCACGATTCCCCCGCCAAATTCAATTGTTCCGGAGTTGTCGCCGATCCGGATCTGCCCCGAGAATTGAACGCTCCTGATGTTTTCAGGAATAAATAAGTTACTTACAAAAATCTGATCCCAATCAACAGCCGTACAATCCTGTCGCTTAAGAATTTCCACTTCCTGAGCAGAAAGACTCCTGTATTCCTGATTTTTTTTCAAACGAGTTGTTTTAAAAAGTTATCCGGGCTAAATAATCGTAGTGTTTTCCTTTAAATACTTTATCCAGCTTAAGCTGGTTTTTCTCAACAGCATTTTCCAGATTGTTTAAATCAACATACAGCCAAGAGAACGGTTCACTTTTCCAGTTCCTGTATTCGGTCTGAAAAATGAGCTCTCCGTAGTACTTACCCGCCGAAATGTCGATCAGGGCCGAACCATCCTCCTCTTCAAAAAGAAAGATCAGATCCGACGAGTCGACCAGAATCTGTCCTCCGGGATTAAGCAGGCTTTTCAGGTGATGCAGCAGCACCTCCAAACCACTCAGTGTTCCGGCAATTCCGGTTCCGTTCATGAGCAAAAGAATAGTATCGAATTTCTGATTACCACACCTGAAAATATCCTGCTGAATAACCTTTTGAAGGTTTCTGTTTCGTAAAACTTCGCAGCAGAGTGCCGATGTTTCGAGCGAAGTTACATCAAAGCCTTTGTCCTGAAGATAAACAGAATGAGCTCCGGCACATGCACCTACGTCCAAAATTGTTCCGGAGCAAAGAGACATGGCTTTCTTTTCAAGTGGCGGCATCTGCCTGTAGGCTCTGAAAAGGTAGTTGGGTTCAATCGTATCATCGTCAAAATCATCAGAATGAACTAGGATTGGTTGGTTTATTGCATGGAAATGATAATCATAAACAGCCCGCCCTATGGGGTCATCGAATTGTGGAGTCATACGTTTTTTTTTCCCTGAATGAAACTTCGGTCAATTTTTGTTCAAATTTAAAACATGTTTTTTGTTTTTGAGAGTAAATGTAAAATCCCTCCGAAGTACCTTCCCCGATCACTACAATTTTTGAGTCAGGCATACTTTTAGAAAAAGCAATAATGTTATCCAGATTAACATTATTTTTCTGAAGCCATTGGGAAGTATCAAGGTCTCCAAGGCGCCACCGGCTCCCGTTAGCCTCAGCTTCTTCAAAATTACTGAGAGCTGATCCGAAATCGATTTCAATAAACTGAGACATAGTTCTATTCATAAGTTTAAGCTAAGTTAGGCCAAAGCGGATAGAAAAAAAAGTTTTCAGTTCCTTTTCTATTGCCATATTCAAGATCCGGAACCAGCACCGATCTTTTTACTGCTATCTGCAAAAGAGAAAGCCGGTTAATTGAATTAACCGGCTTTCTCCCTTTTATCTGCCAATGATCTTAGAATTTGAACCCTATAGTCAGCATAATCTTGTTGTTGCTGTTCTTCAGGTTGATATCCTCAAAATTCGGCTGTATCTCGTTTAACAAATACTTATCTGTCGTATTTCTGAAAGTAATATCAGAGTAAAAACTGTTTGAAGCATATCCGAGCCCGACTGCATACACCGAACTATTGTCCAATGAAACAGGCTGCACATAATTTCCGGGAACATCTTTTTGTTTGTTCGGATACATTTCATAGCCGCCTCTAAGGGCAAATTGCGGGGTAAGCTTCAGTTCACCTCCAAGCCTGATATTTAGGGCCGACTGAAATTGGTTACTGATGTCATTGTTTACATCGTTAAGATCCTGGTTGGAGCCAGAACTTCTTCTGTATTTCATGGTTGCATAATCCACGTATTCTGCGTCAATGCTGATCAATCCTTTTTTGTTGAAGATATAAGCTCCGCTAAATATAGCTTTCCACGGGCTAAATAACTTATAGTCATAAACGTTTATACCATATGAACTGTGATTCTCCTGAAGGACAGAATTAATAAAGACTTCTTTTTCTTCATCCAGAACGTAATACGTTGGTGTATGTACAGAAGCGCCTAAGCGAATATTGTTGGTTGGCTTGAAAATAGCTCCGAACTTAAAGTTATAACCAGTTCCCTTCAACGAATAATCTTCGCCAAAAGTGTATGAGTTATCACCAAATGTCTCCGTATATTCAGTCAATTGATTTAAGTCTACATTTTGAAAACCAAAGGTTGCCCCAACATAAAACTGGTGATTAATGTTCAAACCGGCACTTAGCAAAAACTCATCAATTCCTCCTGTTTGCGTATAACTTTTCAGTTGGTTTACTTTTTCATCCTGATATAATATTGAGGTATATTCTCCGTCAATATCATCACCGTTATTATCTACTGCTGGATTGATCAGGAAATTATCCCAGGCGAGCTTGGTTGGCCAATCTTCAATCAGAATTGATCCGATATTCTGATTTAAATAACCGTTGGATAAAGCTTCACTGTTGGCATAGCTCACAATATCGTCCAAAAAAGATACCGAAGAATTATTGTTCCTGCCATAAAAATTCTGGTTAAAATCAACGATATTATTATAGCCCAGTCCGTAATTGAAACTTACAACTCCTGAATTTGAAGCCGACAATTTGGCTACGCCGACAAACCCAAGGTTATTGGCCTTAACCTGAAATTTATTGTCTGTAAAATTTGTTCCATTCAAATTAAATTCAGAATTATTTGATTTGAGAACCGGTGTAAAAACAAATTCGTTGGTTCTGTAGATTCCAATCCCTGCAGGGTTTATGGACAGTGAAGTAAAATCTCCGCCCAAGGCCCCAAATGCATTCCCCATTGCAGCGGCACGTGCCGTTCCGTTTATTCTTTGGCTTGACAAACGATAGGCATCAGCCAATGTTTGTGTATTAGCCATTTGCGGGATAAAAAATATCACTGCTGCTATAATGATTAAGTTCTTCATGACTTAAAATTTAAGTTAGTGTTACTGAATGGTTGAAACAAAAATTACCTTCTACCTCCACTGCCGCTTCTGCCTCCGCTGCCGCTATTGTTGCTCGATCCGCCTCCTGATGATCCGCCGCTATAGCTGCTGCCCGAGCTGGAAGAACTCCTGGATGGTGCGCTGTAACTCGGAGTTGAATTGGACGGAGAACTGTAGCTTGGACTTGAAACTCTGCCGGAAGAAGAACTTGATCCGTTAGAATACGTTGTGCTTGAGCGGTAGGTTTGTCTGGTGCTTGAAGAACTCCTTGGAGTGCTGTAATTTTGATTTCCGCTACCAGCGCTTTTGGTAACCGGGGTACTTTGGTAACTGCCCGACGTCCTTGGACGCGTGTAGCTATTATTATTGTAACTTGATTGATTCGCAACTCTTGGTTTATTATAGCTCGGAGTATAATTCTGACTCTGTCTGACCACTCTTCCCTGATCATAGGTCCTGCTCGTTGTCGAAGGTTCATAAGCCCTTCTCGAATTGGAACCCGCAGAATTCGAACTTATCCTGCCCGACTGACTTCTGGTAACATCTGTTCCTTGCACGGTCCTCGTTGAATTCCCGTCGGTAACTGTCCGCGACAATCTGCCTGAATTCGACCCCCCAATCGTCCGATTTACCGAGCCGTTTTTTTCTGTTAAAACAGATCTGTTAATTGTGGAGCCAGATTCTCTGGTTGTGGTGGTTCGCCCACCTGCATAGTTTGAGAAATCGGATCCCCTGCCATATCTCACTCTGTCTTTATTAACAGGAGTATAGTAACCTCCACCGCCATAATAACCATTGTGATAACCATTATAGTAGCCATGGTGGTATCCGCTGTAGTAACCTCCGTAGCCTCCGCCCCAGTATCCTCCAAAACCGAAGTAGAACGGAGAATAATATCCGTAATAGCTATATGGGTACCCCCATCCGCCATAATACCACGGATCATATCCCCATCCGAAACTCATTCCATAATATCCCGAATACCAGGGAGAGTAATAGCCTCCGTAATACCAGTCGTCATACATAAACGGGCTGTAATAGTATGGACGATGGAAACGATTAATCCGGTAGGCGAAACCGATATCAGTATCGTCATCATCGTAATAGTTGTTAATCACATATTTCACTTCGTCATCGTTGTAATAGACTGTAGTGTCAGATTCAACCAAATCCTGATCATTCATGTTGTACGACTGAAGATCAGAACTACTCCGTTCTGGCTTGTAGATGTAATTGTTCACCGACAATGAACCATCAGCATTTTTTTCCGTTTGGCTCAAAATGACTTGTTTATCCCGGTCATCAGTAGTATTCGTTGCTGATAACCTTTCCCTTACTGGAGCTTCATTTTTCACTATGGCAACAGGTGGTACATCTGCGGGAGAAAAATAGATATCGTCATCGTACGATCTGGTCATGTAGGTTCCCGTAGTACATGCGCTGACCAAAATTGCTGCGATTGCGATGACTGGAAGTTTCGTTTTCATAGTACACCCTCCTTTATAATGAATGATAATTTT
>JAEUSS010000115.1 GCA_016788685.1 Prolixibacteraceae bacterium
GTGGAAAAAGTAACTGCTATTACCAATACTCAAGTCAAAAGGTTAGCTGACAATTGTTAAAAAACATTAAAAAGGCAACAACGCCCGCATAAAACACTATAAAACAAAAAGATACAAAACACCTTCTGAAAAGAGCAAAAAATATGTTCTGGAAAAATCGAATATTTGTTACCATTGGTCGTTAATCTGCCAAATAAAAAATGAATCCGGGGCCTTTTAAACTTTTAGCCTGAAGATTGGATCTGATGTAATTATTTTGTGATTGATAAGACCAATTCATTGCCCATAAAAAAAAGCGAATGCGATTTGGAACCCTCTTTTTTGAAAACCTGAAGATTGCACTGCAATCCATCCGCAGCAATCTGCTCCGGACAGTTCTCACGGTATGCATTATTGCTGTCGGAATTACTGCACTTGTGGGGATTCTTACCGCGATTGATTCAATCAAGAATTCCATTACCAAAGAATTCACCTTTATGGGTGCGAATACGTTCACCATAAACTCCAGGGGGATGCGCATTCAGGTGGGAAACAACCGCTACCGTACCAGAAATTATTCATACATCAGCTACTATCAAGCGAAAGAATTCAAGGAAAAGTATGTGTTCCCGTCGTCGGTTTCCATTTCAACAAATGCAACCGGAACTGCAACTGTAAAATTTGAATCTCAAAAATCAAATCCGAACGTATCGGTGCAGGGAGTCGACGAGAATTACCTGTTTACCTCAGGAAATGAAATCAGGACAGGCCGTAACTTTACAGAAGAAGAAGTTATTTCAGGAAGAAACGTAGTTATTCTTGGCGACGGAGTTGTAAAAAAAATATTCCGGAAAGGCGAAAATCCGCTGCAGAAAATCATCAGTATCGGAGGAGGAAAGTATCGGGTCATCGGCGTTCTCGAATCAAAAGGGAGCGGATTCGGATCGGGAGGCGATCAGCTCTGTTTGCTGCCCTTCACAAATGTCCGAAGCTATTTTTCACGGCCTCAAATGAATTTTTCAGTCCAGGTAAAAGTAAGCAATACCGAGTTGGTTACTCCGGCAATTGGCGAAGCCGAAGGAACATTCAGGGTGATCAGAAACCTGAACCCTGCAGATGAAAGCGACTTTAACATCGAAAAAAGCGACAACCTGGTCAACATTCTGCTCAAAAATATCAGGAACATTACACTGGTAGCCACCATCATCGGGCTGATAACTTTATTTGGTGCCGCTGTCGGCCTCATGAATATCATGCTCGTTTCCGTCACCGAGCGAACCCGCGAAATCGGCATCCGCAAAGCAATCGGGGCCACTTCTAAAATCGTAAAGCAACAATTCCTCATCGAATCCATTGTTATCGGCCAGATTGGAGGCATCGTCGGCATATTCCTCGGAATCTTGGCCGGAAACGGAGTTGCAATGATGATCGGAACTCCATTCTTTGTCCCGTGGATATGGATTTTGGTTGGGGTAATCTTATGCTTTGTTGTTGGCATTCTTTCGGGTTTTTACCCGGCACAGAAAGCATCCAAACTCGATCCGATTGAAAGTTTACGCTTCGAATAAACACCAACAATAAACTCATAACCAAACTTTTACAAATACACCAAAACCCGACCT
>JAEUSS010000125.1 GCA_016788685.1 Prolixibacteraceae bacterium
TATATCAGGCTTCGTCGAACTCCGGATCTTTAGAGTTGAGGCTGTTAATCCGCACCAGCCCCGAAGCGTGGATGTATTTTCCGTTGCCCATATACAAAGCCACATGAGTTATCCGTTGTGCACTGCGCCCAAAAAACAACAAATCGCCCGGCTGCAGGTTCCCTATTTTATTAAAGTCCGGATGTTCTCCGTATTTGGCCTGCTGCGAGGCATCGCGTGCCAGGATAATTCCCTGCGAAAAATATGCGGTTTTGGATAAACCAGAACAATCAACTGTTTTACTTGATGTTCCGCCCCAGGTATATGGTAAACCAAGTAACCCGCGAGCTGTCGAAACGATCGTTTGCGCTTCAGGGCTCCGGCTTGTCCACTCATCCCACGACAGACACTCAACCTTCGGAACAAAAGCTATTCGTCCATCCGGGATTCGTATCTTTAGAAATCCTTTTTCTTCTGCAACCACTTCAAACAAATCACCTAATACCAAATCGGATACGATCATTTTCCGGCGACCAGGAGAATCATAGGCATTTCCTGACATCCGATTAAAAACATAACGATCAGCCTTTTTCCATAGGGTCATTTCGTCGGCATTGAAGCGGGCCAAGCCCCGGTCTTCCATCCAGCCGATATAATAATCCGGAGTTTGAACCCGATACCAGCCGTTGTTGTATTCAAGCACCTTTAGCGGAGTTCCCATCAGGGCCTGCGAAACCAGTTCGGCTGCATGACTGGGCTGCGCCCGCATGTTAGAGACTGAAAGTGTTGTCAGCGCCCAGGTTTTATCCCCCAAAGTCATTCCGGGTAAAACACGCAAAGAATCGGCGAACAAAATTCCTTTATCCGACAACATCTTCACGATCTGAACTTTAGCTTCAGGAAGATTGGTTTCCCCTTTTAAAACAATTGCAGACTTCAGTGTATCTTCCAGTTGAACATTTAAAATAGCTACCCTTTTATCCGGGACGAACTGTTTTTGTATCAACTCAATCTCACCTGTCAGTTGCTTATAGTCCTTCGGTTGCGCATTTCCCCCCACGGACACCCAAATTACCAGAAAGGCAATCAGAAATACCTTCGCTATTCGTTCTCTCATATCATCAGATGTTAAAATTCAACTTAAAACTTATTCGACAGAAACAACTGCCGATCGCGCCGACTCAACATTATCTTCATTAACTGCAGTTACAAAATAACTCTTTCCTGCGGTTCCTGCAAACTGCGTCTCCTGATTAATCTGAACGGCATGTGCCGTAAATTTGTTCTTTAAAACCGCGTCATTCTTAAGTTCATAAACTACATATTTTTGTGCTCCGGAAACTGTATTCCAACTCATTTTTTTATTATTCAACGTTAATGCCGGAGCAGCCACCGCCGCTGCGGTCAGTTTCCCCATCTCAGGAAGCAACGATTGATACTTGTATTTATTCTTCAAGAAACTAAATAACTCGGTATTTTCAAGAGACTTAGTCCGGAAAAAAATGCAACCATACAGCTTGGAATAATTACCGACCAAGTCAAGCTGCCGGTCAAATTCAGAGACTGTTCCGAAAGCGGGATATGACGGGTCCTTATATTTATAGGCTGCAATTCCGATCATTACAGGCACTCCGTAAGAATTTCCGTTCCAGAAGGCCGCCTGTTTTGCGAAATCAGCCGTCGCATGACCAAATTCCCAGTAAACCTGAGGTGCAAGGTAATCGATCCATTTGTTATCCATCCAAACAAACGGGTCTGCATATAATTCCAGGCTATTTTCCCTTCTCCCCGAGGGGGATATTCCAAACAACACCTTGGGGTTGGCCGCCCGAACCGTTTCATACACTTCCCTCACCATTGCATTAACATTATCAGCGCGCCAGGTATGAATATCCTTGCTTCCTCCGTACCGGGCAAACGAAAGCTGATCGTCAAACCCAAACGGGTTGGAAGCAGACTTGGCTCCTGACGGATAAAAATAATCGTCAAAATGAATCGCGTCAATCGCATATCGCGAAATTAAATCGCGCACTACCGCTTTCAGGTGCTGCCGCACTTCGGGAATACCAGGATTGAAATAGCGAACATCTTTAAATGTCACCACCCAATCCGGATGACTCACTGCCACATGCGAAGAAGCCAGCTGCAAACCAGCCGGGCCAATCCGGTAAGGATTGAGCCAGGCGTGCAGTTCTAATCCGCGCTTATGCGCTTCGTCCACTGCAAAAGCCAACGGGTCATAGCCAGGATCAGCCCCTTGTACCCCGGTAAGGTATGACGACCACGGCTCCAGCTGTGAAGAATAAAATGCATCGGCCATGGGGCGAACCTGAAGTACCACAGCATTAAAATTCAGGGCCTGTAGCCGGTTCAAAATTGTGATCAACTCTGATTTTTGCGCCCCCACATCTCCTTTTGTTGTTGGCCAGTCCAGGTTATAAACAGTCGAAATCCATGCAGCCCTGACTTCTTTTTTGGCAACTACAATTTCTGCCTGATCAGGAATCCCAGGCTCAGCTTCAGAACTTACATCATCATCCTGACAAGACCACACAAAAACACCTAAAAATACTGCGATTAAAATTTTCCGGATGTGTACAGCCATTCCCTATTCGTTATCAATTAAATGAGTTTCAACAGACCTCGCCGCTATATTTTGTATCGGATACAGGCAACACGGCCATCCAGAGAGGTTACCAGAATCTGGCCAGGTCCCAAAGGCGTAACAGCGTTAATCAGCGCGTTCGACAACTTGTACCTCCAAACCACCTGACGCGTTTGTTTGCTGATAGCCACCACCACTCCGTTGCAGGTCGGCACAAAAACCAACTGATCACTCTCAACAATGGGAGAAGGTCCGATTTCGTATCCCAACTCGGCCGGACAGTCCCAAACCATTTTTTGCTCCCTGGCTGCTGTTTCAAACGCCAGCACATGTCCTTCGGTCATATTCTTGACGTATACCAATTCACCGTCAGCGGAGATTCCAATGCTTTCACGGCAGGTATATTTGCCCGAATCCCAGATTTCAGTTCCGGTTTTAGCATCCAGCGCAGTCATCCGGCGATCCGGAGCCACAATAAATACTTTCCCGTTAGCGGCAACCGGCCAGACGGCAGCCGGAGACAACATCCGGTTGCCATATTTTTCGCGCTTCCAAAGCAGTCTCCCGGTTTGCTGATCCAAGGCATAAAACGCATTTCCCCAGGAGCCAAAATACACAGCACCGTCATAAACCAGCGGTTTCGACTCAACAAAATTTTTCACTTCGTCAAATTGCCACTTAAGCTTGCCTGTTTTCAGGTCAATTGCCCTGAAAATACCTTCGGAAGAACCTATAAAAACCGTTTCCCGGTCGATGGCAGGTGAAGCTACTATTGGTTTCCCGGTCTGGAATTTCCATACCAATTTGCCGGATTTCAGATTCAGCGCATAAATATTGTTATCAGTTGAAGCGCAAACGACCAGTTCATTCTCGATCTCCGGGGTCGAATAAACTTTCCCTGAAGTAGCATATCTCCAAATAATTTTACCTGACTTATGCTGAACGGCTACCACTTCGCCTTTAACATTAGCATACACGGCCGTTTTTCCGGAAACAGCAATCCCGGTGCCAATATCACTCTGATCCTGGAATTGCCACTTTACCCCAACATTAGGGTAGCTAGCGTTGACCGAAAAATCGGGCCGGGGCCATTGTTTTGTGCCAGTTTTGTAGTCTTTCAAACCGAGCGGTACTTTACCCCACGCGGGGTTGGTCTGTACACCCGGCGTACGTTCTGCATAAAACATGGTATCCTTGGTAACAGTAACCAGGTTGTAGCCGCCAATTTCGTTTTTAGCCCGAAGATTCGAACGGCCCATTACTCCCGGGATACCTTCAAAACTATAAAGTTTATTATTATGTCCGTGCCCCAGCAAGGTAGCCTGTATATTTCTTGTTTTCAGCAAATCGATCACTTCATACCAATTCGACAGCGATTCGTCCAACGGATAATGATTGATAAAAATGATAGGCTGACTGAGGTTCGGCATGTTCTTCAGGGTTGATTCCAGAAAAACCATCTGCTCGCGCGGCACCAGCCCGGGTGCCATACGCATGTTGGGTCCACTGGCCGTTCCTATAAATAAAAAGCCGTTCTTTTCGAACGAAAATCCTTCGGCTCCCAGAATACGAACAAAATCATTATTCCCGCTTTCCGACCACTTCGAATCGTGGTTTCCGGGAGTAATATAATACGGTTTGCTGAGCTTGCTGAGAATGGATTTGGCTTCAAGAAGTTCTTTCTCAGAGCCAAATTCAGTCACATCGCCCGACAAAATCACAAAATCAATGTCTGACTGTAAATTAATATCATCAACCGTCCGGATCAGATCTTCAGCACCGGTACTTCCGCCCACGTGAGTATCGGTAATATGAGCAAACCGGAAGGTTTGTGCCTGAGCATGAATAAAAAAAAGAGAAAGAAGGTAAACAAGAAAGTATTTCATACGCTTTTCTATGAACAAAATGATTAAAAAAATTCACCGGATAATTTGGAATTATCCGGTGAATATATTCTTTCAAAACAAATGAATAACTACCATCCAAGGGTTTGAGTCAGCTTATATCCTTTATCCAAATATTCACTGATCTGAGTATTACCCACCGGAGCCAAATAAACCCGATCAGTAAAGTCATCTCTGTTCGAAACGTTTTCAGGAATATAGTAGCCTACCCTATCAGCAGCATTAGTACCGCTATAAGTAACAATCGTTCCA
>JAEUSS010000132.1 GCA_016788685.1 Prolixibacteraceae bacterium
ATTTAATTTTTTGACAGACAAATATATCCAATCAGCGCCACATAATTGAACGCTCGGACAATTTATTGATGATCCAGGTGATATAAACCAAACGAGGCTGCCTGAATCAGGCAGCCTCGTTTGGTTTATATCTTCAGAGCAATTAGCCCTTAATCATCTGCTCACAAGCAGCTTTCAACTGCTTGGCAATAGCATTCTCCGGGTCGTAACCCAAGGCTTTTTCGATGATTGGCAAAGCTTTCTGAAACTCTTCTTTTGCTTTACCTTCAGCTTCTTTATACTGAGGATCAGTTGTTTTGTATTTAGCTGCAGCTACATCAGCGGCTGCTGATTTCAGAATTTTAGCACCTGCAGTGTAATAAACATTGGCCTCTTTGGCATAGACAGTTGACAGCATACCTTTAATTTTGTCGTCATTTGGCGAGATAACCAAAGCTTCTTCCAGCGTTTTCACATACTCATCGTCCTTTTTTAACGCTCTGTATGTGTTTGCTTTATAAAGAATTGCTGTTTCTTTCTTATAGTTCAGAGCCATTGATTCATCCAGAAATTTGAGGGCTTTATCATAAGACTTGGTCTGATAAGCACAAACGGCCATGTTATACACCATCGCCGTATCTTTAGGCTCATCACCCCATTTAGTCAATGCCTGCTCGTAAAGTTTAAGAGCCTTGGGATAATCTTTTGCCCGAAGAGCATCATTTCCTTCATTTTTAAAATCAACTGCACTTTTCTCTTCCTGTGCAAATCCAACCACAATTCCAAAACAAAACGCAATAGCTAATAGGAACTTTTTCATAACAATTATCAATTTTTATTAGGTTTTACTACTTATCTGATTTACCTGTTTTTTTTGTTCAGGTCTTCAAAAATAGCAATTAAGAACAAAAAAACTAAGAAATCAGCGATCGATTTCTACTTTTTTAACAAGTATTAGAAACCTTCAATCCGAGCCATCTCATGGATTAAACATATCGGGAGTAAAATATCCAAGTATGCTTCTGGCCATTTCCAGTCCCGATTTTGCCTCCGGATTCTCCGGATCAGCTTCTAAAACAGCCGCATAATCATTCATCGCACCTCCCCAATTCTGCATTTTGTAGTGAATACGTGCCCGAAGTTGAAGGGCAACCGAATCGGCAGCACCATCCGAAATATATTCATTCAAAATGTTCAGTGCTCCCGGCAATTCGTTTTGCTGAAAAAGCCTTTGCGCCTCCTTAAGTTTTGTAGACATTCCCGATCAGTTAAAATTAGGTTGATATTTTCTAGTCTGCCCTCGAAACCGAAAAAACTCCGTTGATGCTTCTGAGTTTATTCATCAAAAAATCGAGGTGTTCAATCCCGTTGACATAGACTCGCAGGGTCCCGTCAAAATCTCCGTTATTGGTATCAATATTTATTGACCGCATCTGTACTCCGATATCTTTTGAAAGCACATGTGAAATCTGACCTACAATGCCGACTTCGTCTGTTCCGGAAATACGAATAGTTGCCTGAAACGACGACTTCTTTTTCGTATCCTGCCATTTTGCCTTGATGATCCGGTAAGGATAACGTTCGACCATTTGCGGAGCATTCGGGCAACCCGTCCGATGGATTTTGATCCCTTCATTAATGGTCACAAACCCAAATATTTCGTCTCCGAAAATGGGATTACAACACGGTGCCAGCTTATAAATTACATTCTTAATGTTGTTATCAATCACCAGATAGTCATCGCCTCCGGAAAATTCCAGCTCCTGAACCTTTTCTTTGGGCAACATTTCGGTGATCAGCTGTTTAGCCGAATCCTCCTTCTTTCCGACCAGCAGTTCCTTGATCTGGAGCGTATCAATCTTCCCGATTGAAATATTATAATACAGATCCTGAGCCAGTTTGAGCTTATACTCCTTCAGTAATTTACGAATACTGTCATCGTTATATTCTATTTTCCAGTTTTTCATTTTCCGAAGCAACACTTCTTTGCCTATTTCGGCTTCCCGTTTTACTTCTTCGTTTAAGCTGGCTTTTATCCGGTTTTTGGCTTTGGTGGTTACAACAAAATCGAGCCAGTCCATTTTGGGTCGTTGATGGTTGGCTGTATCCACCGAAATCTGATCGCCATTCTTCAGTTTATGCCTGAGGGTTACGTTGCGTCCGTTCACTTTTCCTCCCACACAACGGTCGCCCACTCCCGAATGAATTTCGTAAGCAAAATCGAGCAAAGTAGAGCCTGCTGCTAATTTTTTCAGATCACCTTTGGGCGTGAAAACAAAAATATCATCGGCATAAACTTTCATCTTGAAATCGTCGATAAAATCGACCATATTCAACTCGGGGTTTTCCAGAATTTCACGCACATTTGCCAACCATTTCTCCATTTCCGAGGTTCCGGCTCCTCCCTTATATTTCCAGTGGGCGGCCAGACCTTTCTCAGCAATTTCATCCATTCGTTTGGTACGAATCTGTACCTCAACCCATTTCCCGTGAGGCCCCAAAACGGTGGCATGAAGCGACTCATATCCGTTCGACTTGGGGATGGTTATCCAGTCGCGCATACGTTTTGGATTCGACTGGTATTCTTCGGTAACGATGGAATAAACCTGCCAGCAGTCTGATTTTTCGTTGGCCAGTTCCGAATTCAGGATTACACGAATAGCAAATAAATCGTATACCTCGTCAAAATCAACCTTTTGAGTCTGCATTTTCCGCCAAATGGAATTGATGGATTTAGTGCGGGCTTTCATTTCAAACGAAAACCCGCGTGCATTCAACTTATTCTCAATGGGTTTTACAAATTCGGCTACAAACGACGCCCGTTCGCGGTCGGTTTCCTTTAAGCGGACGGCAACCTTATTATAAGCTTCAGGATTCTGAAATTTCAGACAATGATCCAACAACTCGGAGTTGATATAATACAATCCGAGCCGGTGTGCCAGCGGAGCATACAAAAATGAAGTTTCGACAGATATCTTCGCTTTTACAGCTTCGGGATGAAAATCGAGATGGCGCATCACCTGCAGCCGGTCGGCAATCTTAACGAGGATAACCCGTACATCACCAGCCATAGCCAACATCAGGTTACGGTAGTTTTCCGAATGCAACTCGACCGTATCTGTTCCCATGGCATTGATTTTAGCCATTCCTTCCAGAATTGCTGATACAGATTTACCGAATTTAGACTCGACTTCCTTAGTATACTGTTCCTTATAATATACATTGTGCAATAAAGCTGCAACAGTCGAGTCCGTTCCCAGACCAACCTCCTGGACAACAATCTGGGCCACTTCGATGGAATGCACAACAATCCTTTCGCCAGACTCCCAGCACGAATCAGAAAAAACACTGAAAGCCAAATCATAAGCGTCCTTTATTTTAGCGTGATCCTTTTCCGGGATAGTACCCTTGCATATTTCAAAAAATCCTGAAAAAGCCTTTTCGATATCTGTCATAATGATCAGATTTTAGCGTTCAAATTTACAATTCGTATCGTTTGCTTTGGCCTTGCGCCAAGCTTTTATGCTGCCGTTTTCTCAAAGAGTAAAATCACCGGCAGCTTCAGGCTGATATA
>JAEUSS010000322.1 GCA_016788685.1 Prolixibacteraceae bacterium
CGGAAACGAAGCAAAGAACGCGCCGCCAAACGTAACCAGCGTGGTGAAGGTGAACTCCCATTTCCGGCCCAGCGTATTGACCAGAAGTGTTTTTTCGGTTTCATTTTCAGCGATGGTAAACAACAAGGTTCCCCCACCCTGAACGAAGGTCAGAAAAACAAACAAAGCGCCCAGCAGCGATACGATCAGCCACCAGTATTGCTGTAAACTTAAAAGTGACAAAGTTTCAAACATTAGTTGGCTCCTCCTTCTGATTTAGGTCCGATTTTAATTTGTCGCGTCATGATTTTTATTTCGGCGATCAGCAGCGTGGTAAAAATAATTGCAAACAGCCAGAAGGTAACCTGAACGGCTCCCGTACTGATTTTAGTTACTGCGGCAAAGGTCGGCATCAGGTCCTGAATAACCCAGGGCTGACGGCCAACTTCGGCCAACACCCACCCTGCCTGACTGGCCAGATAAGCCAGCGGAATCGTCCAGATGGCCATGCGGAGAAACGTTCGGTGTTTGTGTATTTTACCCTTTAATGTGAAATACAGGGCCAACAAGAAAAACAGGATAAAGTACATGCCAAGAACCACCATGATGTGGAAACTGTAAAACGCCAGAGGCACGCTTGGCACCAGGGTATGCGGGTCGCTGATATAACCGTACCCGAAATAGGCGAAATAGTTTTTCTGAAAATCGGGCCCCATAATCTCGGTTTTCAGCGAATCGGCCAGGGCGGTTTGCCCCGATTTTTTGGCCTCTTTAAAAGCCGTCAGCTTTTCGATAGCATACTTGCCTCTTGTAATCTTCTCGGTAGCCGACATGATTCCGTATTTTTCGTTGCCGTTGATCAGGTCGTTAATTCCGGGGACGAAAGCATCCCAATGCAGGAAAGCCATGTACGACAATATATTCGGGATTTCAATTTTCAGGGTAAAGTCTTTGAGGTTTTCGTTGGACGGGTCGGCCTTGTTGGTCGAAATCAGTCCGAGCGCAACCAGCCCGGCACCTTCAGCACCCGTGTACAGGCCCTCGAAAGCCGCAAATTTCATCGGCTGATGGTGCGCGATATCGCGGGCCGAGCTGTCGCCTGTCATGACGGTATACATCGACGACATGAACCCGAAGATCGCAGCCACAACAATACTTTTGCGGGCAAAAGCAATCTCCCGCCCTTTCAGGATAAACCAGGCAGACACGCCGATGACAAAAATGGATGCCAGCACAAAACTGGAAGAGGTGGTGTGCAAAAATTTGTGAACGGCCGTTGGCGAAAATAAAATGTCCCAGAAGTTGGTCATTTCCATCCGGGCTGTATCCGGATTAAAAACCATGCCAACCGGCTTTTGCATCCAGCCATTGGCCACCAGAATCCACAGCGCTGACAGGTTTGCCCCGATGGCGGTCAGCCAGGTGGATACCAGGTGAAAACGTTTGCTGACCTTATTCCATCCGAAAAACATGACAGCAATAAACGTTGATTCCAGGAAAAACGCCAGGATACCTTCGATTGCCAGCGGTGCGCCAAAAATATCGCCTACAAACCACGAATAGTTCGACCAGTTGGTTCCGAATTCAAATTCGAGGATGATACCGGTTGCCACGCCAATGGCAAAGTTGATCCCGAACATGGTCATCCAGAACTTGGTAATTCGTTTCCACTCCGGATTTCCGGTTTTAACATAGAGCGTTTCCATGATGGCGATAATAATTCCCAGCCCCAATGTTAAAGGAACAAAAATCCAATGATACATGGCCGTGAGGGCAAACTGCGACCTCGACCAGTTGACTAACGATACATCAATTCCTTCAAGCATAAAATTTTATTGTTATTGGTTGATATTGGTTAAATTTTCGAGAACATGATTGCCCCGATCGGCATCATTGTTAAAATTCGTCTTCAGGAAATTGGGGAAGAAGAATAGTTTCAGGATCACAAACATGATAAACAGTTTGATCAGAATAACCAGCCAGACCTGTTTTCCCCAGCGGGGAAGATTTTTAAACCCGTCGGCATACAAACGGTAAGCATTTTTTAAAAATTCCATATCAAATAATTAATTCAAAATCCGGTTTTTTCGCAAGCAGACCTTTATGAAAAGATTCACAACAAGTGTTTTCTCTCTCAAAATAGTTTTTTCGCTGATGCCCTTTGCCTTCGCAAAAAAGCGTTTGCTTAAACAAAACTGCACCCAAACAGTTTACCGTTTCCTGAAAATTAGATGCCCCAATCAGCTCAAACCGATCAGCCTCCTAAAATTAGGAGGAATTTCGGATATTCAACTACTTTCACCGGCGAGTTTTCTTACTTTCGGAAGAAAACAGCCAAACAGATCAATATCAGCTGATAATCCGGATACAGAAGCCAAACCGGAACAAAAAAGCGTAAAAATATCCGCTCACCACTGAACAATTTGGCTTAATAATCCTTAATTAGCGTTGATTCAACTACCAGCCCTGATCATGAGTGAAGAACTAAAATGTATTCATTGCGGGAATTCGTGCGGGAAGTCCCCAATACTGTTTGAGGGAAATCCGTTTTGTTGCCAGGGCTGTTCCAGCGTATATCAACTTCTCAACACCAGCGAACTTAAGCAGTATTACCAGATTGACCGTATGCCGGGCATCCGGATTGACGAAGCCACGCGTCCAACCGACGACACCTACGCTTTTCTGGATCTGGAACAGTTCAAAAACAAAGTTCTCAGTTTTTCTGAAGGCGGTATTTCTAAAGTCAGCTTTTTCATTCCTGAAATTCATTGTGCATCGTGCATCTGGCTGCTCGAGAACCTGCACAGCCTCAATCCGGGTGTGATTCAATCGTTCGTAAATTTTCCGAAGAAGGAGCTGAATGTAACGTTCAGGGAAGGCGAAATTACGCTCCGGCAGCTGGTCGAGTTACTGGTCAGTATTCACTACATTCCTGAAATCAACCAACACAGCACCGATAAACCAAACACCGAAAAATCGGATAAAAAATTATTCCTGAAAATCGGAATTGCCGCATTCAGCTTCATGAATGCCATGATCTATCATTTTCCGCAATACCTGCCCGGGCACGAATTTCTGGAAGCCGACATCATGCGCATGTTTGGCTGGCTCAGCGTTCTGCTGGCCATTCCGGTTTTAATCTATAGTGCCAGCGATTATTTCCTGACAGCTTATAAAAGCCTGAAAAAAGGCATCATCAGCATCGACCTGCCCATTGCTTTGGGACTGGTCACACTTTTCTCGCAGAGCCTGGCCGAAATCCTTTCAGGAAAAGGAATTGGCTACATTGATTCGCTTACCGGACTGGTCTTTTTCATGCTCGTCGGGCGCTGGTATCAGGGAAAAACCTATCAGGCCCTTTCGTTTGAACGCGA
>JAEUSS010000162.1 GCA_016788685.1 Prolixibacteraceae bacterium
CAGCGTATAGGCCGCACGGATAATGATCGGATAACCGATTGTTTTTACCGCATCTTTGGCTTCCTGCATGTTGATACAGGCAATGCTTCTCGGAGTTTTTACATCAATTTCGGCCAGTTTTCCGGCGAAGATCTCGCGGTCTTCGGTGTCAATAATGGCCTGAACGGGAGTTCCAACCACCTTAACGTTGTATTTCTCCAGAATTCCACCCTTAAAGAGTGCCACACCGCAGTTGAGCGCGGTTTGTCCTCCGAATGCCAGCAAAATACCATCCGGTTTTTCCTTGACGATGACCTGCTCTACAAAATAAGGAGTTACAGGCAGGAAATAAATCCGGTCGGCAATGTCTTCCGAAGTCTGGATGGTTGCAATGTTCGGATTTATCAGGATGGTCTCTACATTTTCTTCCTTCAAGGCTTTCAGGGCCTGAGATCCGGAGTAGTCGAATTCGCCGGCTTCACCGATTTTCAGCGCTCCTGATCCGAGTACGATTACTTTTTTAATGTCTTTATTTATCATGTTTCTTTTTTGTTTCGAGTTGCGTGTTATGAGCTGCGTGTTTTTCTTCGCAATCCACCTTCTCAAGGAGGATTTAGGAGGGGCTTTACTTCGTCTTTTTATATTCAATCACATTGCTGATGAAATCGTCGAACAAAAACTCAGTATCAACCGGTCCGCTGGCAGCTTCAGGGTGGAACTGAGTAGAGAAGAACGGTTTCGATTTGTGACGAATCCCTTCGTTGGTATTGTCGTTTACGTTGGTAAACAATGGTTCCCAATCGGCTGGCAAGGTTTTGGTATCCACCGCAAATCCGTGGTTCTGCGAGGTGATGAAACAGCGGTCGGTTCCCTGCAGCAAAACCGGCTGATTATGACTACGGTGACCAAATTTCAGCTTATAGGTTTCAGCGCCGGCAGCACGGGCCAAAAGTTGGTTCCCCAGGCAAATTCCCATAATTGGTTTTTCGGCATCCATCGTCTTGCGGATGTTTGCAACAGTTGCGTCACACAAGGCCGGGTCGCCCGGACCATTCGACAGGAAAATCCCGTCAAAATCTTCATTGCTGAAATCATAATCCCACGGAACTCTTATTACAGTGGTGTTGCGTTTCAGCAAACAGCGGATAATGTTGTATTTTACCCCGCAATCAACTAAAACCACGCGATGTTCACCATTTCCGTACACTTCAACTTTATCGGTACTGGCAATGGCAACCAGGTTTTCCTGATTCGGATCGTAAAAGTCGATGACATCGTCTTCAAACTCAATTTTGCCGAGCAAAGAACCTTTCACCCTGATGATTTTGGTCAGGGCACGGGTGTCTATCCCGAACAACCCGGGAACTTTATTTTCTTTCAGCCAGTCACCCAAACTTTTGATGGCGTTCCAGTGGCTGTATTCAAATGAATAATCAGAAATAATTAATCCGGTAATATGAATTTTATCCGACTCATAAAATTCATACAGTTTTTCCTCTTTCGAGTCACTTGGCACACCATAATTTCCAATCAACGGGAAGGTTGAGACGAGGATCTGACCCGTATATGAAGGATCTGTTAAACTTTCGGGATATCCGGTCATAGCGGTATAAAAAACCACTTCCCCGGCTACCGACTTCTCATACCCGAACGACTTTCCTTCAAATGTTGTCCCGTCTTCAAGAATCAATCTGACTTTTCTTAGTTGTGTCATCGCTGCAATGCTAAATATTAAAAAAAATGCGTTTGGCTACGGCTGTAGGGCAAACGCATGGTTGTTATTTCTTAAACAAACTTTCTTTCCTATGGTACTTGGTAATTTCAACCTGATACTTTTCAAGTTTCAATTCGTTTGTGTTTCTCATTTCAGGCACAAAAATATAAATTTTTTCTGAAAAAAAAGTTTGTTATCTATATTTATTGCATATTTTTGCATCGTATTTGTATAATTATTCAAAATGAAAAATCGCACAAAAAGACAGCTGGCAATTAAGCAGATCATCTTAAGCGGACAGATCAGCAGTCAGGATGAGCTGCTGCGCATCATGAAAGAGCAGGGTTTTGAATTAACCCAGGCTACGCTTTCGCGCGATTTGAAAATTTTAAAAGTGGCAAAGGTATCCGATCAGGCCCTTGGTTACGTATACGTCATTCCTGAAGGGATGAATATGGAATCACAGCGCGAAACTTCCCGTATTAATTTCCTGGCTGACGGGTTTCGCGACATACAATTCTCAGGAAATCTGGCTGTGATAAAAACCATGCCCGGTTATGCCAGCAGCCTGGCGGTTGTTATCGACAATGCACAGCCTTACGAAATTATCGGCACCATTGCCGGCGACGATACCATATTAATTGTAATGCGTGATGGAATTACTCAAAGTGACCTGATTAACAGCCTGATACTAATACTGCCGAAACTGGAAGAAAAACTTGGATAATTAAGAATAAAAGAGAAACGAAAGAAAACAGGCAAAATCATTGCAGTGCCATTCAGATTCCGAAATCATGTTTATAGAAAGAGATAACTCAGAACAATATTCGGCTCCCATCCGGGGACGCACATTCCGCCCATCATCTGATGGTCAGTAAACATACAAGTCCCCAGGGATTTGAATCAATAATTTTTATTAAAACCCAGAATGAAAGATTTAAAAAATATTAAAGTGCTGGTTGCTACCGAAGAGCACTTAAAATACGTCGATCAGGTTAACGATGCCATCGACATTGCGTCAAAAGAACGCGGAACAGGTATTGCACGCCGTACCTACGAATACATTGCCACAAAAATGAAAGAAGGCAAAGCAATCATCGCCCTCGAAAACGGTGAAACTTTTGCAGGTTTCTGCTACGTTGAGTCGTGGGGTGCCAAAAGCTTTGTAGCCAACTCGGGACTGATCGTGGTTAAAGATTACCGCGGAATTGGCCTGGCTACCGAAATCAAACGAAAAGCATTCTCGTTGTCGAGGCAAATTTACCCCGATGCCAAAATCTTTGGGCTTACTACCGGATTGGCCGTCATGAAAATCAACCATGAACTGGGCTACCGTCCGGTCACTTTTTCAGAACTGACTGACGATGAAGATTTCTGGAAAGGATGCCAGAGCTGTGTGAATTACGACATTTTGCAGCGTACAGGAAAGAGCAAATGCCTCTGTACCGGAATGTTGTACGATCCGGCATGGGAAAAAGACAAAAAGGCCGAAAAGAAAACATGGGCGATAAAAGGAACACTTCTGGACATCATCAACAAACTGAAACCCAACAAAAACGGTTCATCGCCCAAAGATGCCGCCATTTTAACACTATTATTTAAAAAGAAAAACCAATAGTCATGAAAGATAAAGTAGTCTTAGCATTCAGCGGAGGTTTAGATACTTCGTACTGCGCCAAATACCTCTCGGTAGAAAAGAACCTGGACGTTTACACAGCCATTGCCAATACCGGCGGATTTACTCAATCTGACCTGGAAGCCATCGAAAAGAAGGCCTACCAACTCGGAGCAATCAAACATGTGGCGCTTGATGTTACCGATTCTTATTACAATAAAAGCATCAAATACATGGTTTTCGGCAATATTCTCCGGAACAATACCTACCCCATTTCGGTAAGTTCGGAGCGTGTATTCCAGGCCATTGCCATCATCGAATATGCCAAACAAATCGGGGCTAAATATGTAGCCCACGGAAGTACCGGCGCCGGAAACGACCAGGTTCGCTTCGATTTGACCTTCCAGATTCTGGCTCCTGAAATCGGCATCCTCACGCCTACCCGCGATTTGGAACTGAGCCGTCAGGAAGAAATTGACTACCTGAAAGCTCATGGCGTGGTAGCCGACTGGAAAAAAATGGACTACTCCATCAACAAGGGTCTTTGGGGAACCAGCATTGGCGGAAAAGAAACCTTGAAATCAAATCAGACATTGCCGGAGGAAGCATATCCGTCGCAACTGACCGAAACTGAAGAAAAAGATATTGTGCTCGACTTTGTTCAGGGCGAACTGAAAGGTGTGAACGGCGAAATTTTCGAGAACCCGGTAAACGCCATCCGTGCTTTGGAAGCTGTAGCATCACCGTACGCTGTTGGACGCGACATGCACATCGGCGATACCATCATCGGCATTAAAGGACGCGTAGGCTTTGAAGCTGCCGCACCAATTATTGCCATCAAAGCACACCAGATGCTCGAAAAGCACACCCTCACCAAATGGCAGCAATACTGGAAAGAGCAACTGGGCAACTGGTACGGAATGTTCCTGCACGAAGCCCTCTATTTTGAACCAGTTATGCGCGACATAGAAAAATTCCTCGAACACTCTCAGGAAAACGTTACCGGAAAAGTGATTGTGAAACTTAAACCATACAACTTCGTTCTGGTTGGCGTTGAGTCGGATCACGATCTGATGCGCTCTGAATTTGGTGAATACGGAGAGAAAAACTCGGCATGGACTGCCGAAGATGTAAAAGGCTTTACCAAAGTGCTTTCCACGTCGCTGAAAATTCACAATTCAGTAAATCATAGTTTCTAGCAACTGGCAACTGGCTTCTGGCTTCTGGCTTTTTACAAGTTACCAGTAACAAGTAGCCAGCAGCATTATTTCATAGCGATAATTTGATATTTGAGAAAATGATAAAAGCAGGAATTATAGGTGGCGCCGGTTATACTGCCGGTGAACTCATCCGGATTTTACTGAACCATCCTCAGACTGAGCTGACTTTTGTGCAAAGCAGCAGCAACAGCGGCAATTTATTGTCGGATGTGCACACCGATTTGCTGGGCGACACCGACATGCGTTTTGTTGCTGAAGCTGACTTTTCGCTGATCGATGTTGCCTTTTTCTGCATGGGTCACGGAAAATCAAAAGAATTTCTTCAGAAAAACATACTGCCTGAAAACGTCAAAATTATAGACCTGAGTCACGATTTCAGGTTGAAGCGCGAAGGAAACGATTTTGTTTATGGCTTACCCGAGTTAAATCGTGAGCTAATCAGAACGTCTAATCGCATTGCCAATCCCGGATGTTTTGCAACCGGAATTCAACTGGCTGTTTTGCCGTTGGCCGCTGCCGGGCTGATAAAAGACGAACTGCATGTGAATGCCATTACCGGCTCTACCGGCGCGGGACAGGCTCCGTCAGAAACTTCGCATTTTAGCTGGAGAAACAACAATTTGTCAGTCTATAAAGCATTCGGGCATCAGCATTTGGGTGAAATTGGACAAAGCTTCAAGCAACTCCAACCCGATTTCAGTTACGACATCAACTTCATTCCGGTCCGCGGAAATCATACCCGAGGTATTTTTGCCTCCATCTACACCCAATTTGACGGTTCTTTAGAAGACGCCGTCAAACTGTATCAGGATTATTACGCTTCGCATCCTTTCGTTTTTGTGAGCAAAAAAAATCCTGACCTGAAACAAGTGGTAAACACGAACAAAGCCGTTGTTTACCTCGAAAAACACGGAAATAAACTGATGATCCTTTCGGTAACAGACAATTTACTCAAAGGCGCTTCGGGACAGGCAGTTCAGAATATGAACCTGATTTTTGGTCTGGAAGAAAGTACAGGCCTGAATTTAAAAGCAGTGGCATTTTAAAATAAACGTTGAGAGTTTTGTGTCGGGGGTTGACTCGTACCCCCCCCACACGGAACTCGTGACACTAAACCCGTAACATTTTTATTATGAATCTATTCGACGTATATCCGTTACTCGACATCACTCCTGTGAAGGGAGAAGGTTGTTACATGTGGGACAAAAACGGAACCAAATACCTTGATTTATATGGTGGGCATGCTGTAATTTCAGTAGGCCATTCACATCCGCATTATATTAAAAGACTGACCACCCAATTAAACCAGATTGGTTTCTATTCCAATTCGGTGCAGGTCCCTCAGCAACAAGAACTGGCTGAAAAATTAGGACAAGTTTCCGGCTATCCGGATTACCAGCTCTTCCTGGTGAACTCGGGCGCCGAAGCCAACGAAAATGCGCTGAAACTGGCTTCGTTCGTTACCGGACGTAAAAAAATGGTGGCTTTCAAAAAAGGGTTCCATGGCCGTACTTCGGCAGCAGTAGCAGTAACCGACAATCCAAAGATTGTTGCTCCTGTTAACGAAACTCCGAATGCCATCATCATCCCTTTCAATGACTTAGCTTTACTTGAAGAACAATTAAAAACTAACGAAATCGGCGGCGTGATTATTGAAGGAATCCAGGGTGTTGGCGGAATTCATGTCCCTGATCCGGAGTTTCTGAACGGTGCCGAAAAACTTTGCAAACAATACGGAACATTGCTGATCCTGGATGAAATACAGTCGGGATATGGGCGCAGCGGAAAATTCTTTGCTCACCAATACTCTGCCGTAAAACCCGATTTAATTACCGTCGCCAAAGGAATGGGCAACGGATTTCCGGTCGGAGCCTTGCTGATTGCTCCTGAAATCAAGCCTTGGCACGGAATGCTGGGAACCACTTTCGGCGGCAATTACCTGGCATGTGCTGCCAGTCTGGCTGTTCTGGAAATCATGGAAGATGAAAAACTGGTTGAAAATGCAGCTAAAATTGGTGATTATCTGATCAGTAAGCTGAAAAATATTCCGGGAATTAAAGAAGTTCGCGGACTTGGATTAATGATTGGACTTGAATTTGATCAACAAATAAATGACATTCGTCATGTTTTATTGAAAAAACATCATATTTTTACCGGAGTTTCCGGAGCAAATACCATCAGGTTGCTTTCTCCGCTAACTTTAAGTCAGGAGCAGGCCGATGTTTTCCTTGAAGCACTGGCTGCCACGGTTCAGTGACCACTAATTTCGGAATAAAATGATTGACCAGAAAATTACCATTATCGGCGGAGGAAATTTGGGAAGTGCCATTGCTTTCGGCCTGATAAAGTCGAAGCAAATGGAGCCATCGGCCATTACGGTTACCCGCCGAAGGTTAAACCTGCTCGAAAAACTTCAGGAACAGGGCGTAATAACTATCAGCGATAATGTGGAGGCTTCACGGAATGCTGACATTATTATTCTGGCAATTAAACCTTATCAGGTTCTGTCAATCATCGAAGAAATAAAACCCGTACTGAAACCGAACCAAATTCTGATTTCGCTCGTAGCTGGAATCGGGCTGCAAAAACTGGAAGAAGTTGCAGGGTCAAACATTCAGATTTTCAGAGCAATGCCCAACACTGCCATTGCCATCCAGGAATCAATGACCCTGATTTCGACCAACGTAAAATCCGAAGAACTGCGAAACAGGGTGCTTCACATTTTCGATCAGCTGGGGCAGGCCTCCATTATTACTGAAGATCTGATGGCTGCCGCCACCGTTTTGGCTTCGTGCGGAATTGCGTTTGCACTTCGTTACATGCGGGCTGCTATGCAGGGCGGAATTGAAATCGGGTTTGGAGCCGAAATGGCTCAGTTCATTACCGCACAAACAGTAAAAGGTGCAACCGGCTTAATTCTCGAATCGGGTCGCCATCCGGAGCAGGAAATTGATAAAGTTACAACCCCGCGCGGAATTACGATCACCGGCTTAAACGAAATGGAACACAAGGGGTTCAGTTCATCGCTGATTCAAGGATTAATCGCTTCTTTCAATAAAATTGAAAAAGGCTAACAAAACAGTTTTGAAAACACATTTACGCTATAAAAAAATAACTGTCAAAGTAGGCAGTAACGTTCTGACCAAGTCTGATGGCACGCTAAACGATGCCAACATTTCGCACCTGGTCGACCAGATCGCTTTTTTGCATCGCAAAGGTGTTGAGGTGGTGCTGGTGTCCTCGGGTGCAGTGGCAGCAGGTCGCGGAGAAATCGGAAACGGTCGGAAACTCGACACGGTTTCGGCGCGGCAATTATGGTCGGCTGTCGGTCAGGTAAAAATGATCAACAAGTGGACCGAGGCATTTAAAACCTATGAAATTGTTTGTGCGCAGGTTCTAACGACCAAAGAAAATTTCAGCGACAGGTTGCATTACCTGAACATGAAAAACTGCATTTCGACTTTGATCGAAAATAAGGTCATACCCATTGTCAATGAAAATGATACCATCTCGGTAACCGAGCTGATGTTTACTGACAATGATGAACTTTCAGGATTAATTGCTTCGATGGAAGGTTCTGAAGCGCTGATCATTCTGAGCAACATTGACGGAATCTATGACGGTTCGCCCGAGTTGCCCGAGTCGAAAGTTATCCGCGAAGTGACCTCTAAAAGCAAACCGCTGAATGAGGCTATTTCGACCAGCAAATCGAGTTTCGGACGCGGCGGAATGCTGACCAAATACCACATTGCCAGGAAAGTGGCCAAAGGCGGCATCAATGTCCACATTGCCAACGGGATGAAAGAGAATACCCTCCTGAAGATTATGAATCCGGAAGAGGACCTTGTTCATACAACGTTTTTATCTGAAAAGAAAAAATCGTCAAACGTTAAAAAATGGATTTCATATTCCGAGAGTTTTGCCAAAGGAGAGTTAGTCGTAAATGAAGGAGCCCGGACAGCACTTCTTTCCGACCTGGCTTCCAGCCTGTTGCCTGTCGGGGTAATTTCCATCGAAGGAACCTTCGAAAAGGGCGATCTGGTAAAGATTAAAGATGAAGACGGAAAGCTGATCGGAATTGGAAAAGCGGAATACAATTCGGATAAAGCGCTGAAATTTCAGGGGAATAAAAACAAAAAAGCAATCGTTCATTACGACTATTTATACATCATGGAATAAATAAAAATATTAACTCGGAGTTTGTGCTTTGATACCCTTTTCATAGAGACCTTTTTTATTGCCTCTTCCCCAAAAACAAATTCCGGAGTTATATTCCCCCTTCCTCCCCCGGGAAGGGGGCTTCATATTTTTAAAGTTATGACAGTAAAAGAACAACTTGCCCTGGTTGTAAAGGCCGGCAGAAAGCTGAACTTAGTTTCAGAAGAGAAAATAAATCAGGTTTTGAACGATGTAGCTTCGGCTGCCATAGCGAATACTGCATTTATCCTTCAGGAAAATCAAAAAGATCTGGACCGGATGGATCCGACAGATCCGAAATTTGACCGTTTAATGCTGACGCCCAACCGGATAAGCGACATCGCTGCTGACATCAGGAATGTTGCCACTCTTCCGTCTCCTCTAGGCCGGATTTTGAGTGAGACA
>JAEUSS010000329.1 GCA_016788685.1 Prolixibacteraceae bacterium
AGTCGTTCTGATTGTCATCGGATTAGTTTTCAAACTTCAACACTGGCCCAACGGCAGTCTGATCTTTATAATCGGGTCTTCGGGCTTCCTGATCTTTTCAGGTTTAAACATGGCAATAAGGTGCGCGAAGCCGGCACAAGAGAATCCGGCGACACGGGTGATCAATATCGTTTATTTACTTTCTGCGTCTGCCGTGTTGTTGGGTAGTCTTTTCAAGCTGCAGCACTATCCTTACGGAGCGGCATTGCTGCTGATTGGTATTGTCGGGGGAGCGATTGCCGGCATGGCCGACTACGGTTGGTCAAGAAAAATTGGCAACAAATCTGAAGAACAAAATCGTCCTTGATGAGTTGATATGCATAATACATTCACAACGATTAAATTATGGCAACAGTAAAAACAACCTATCTGGGCGAATTGCGCACCGAAAACATTCACTTGCAGTCGGGCAGTAAAATCATTACCGATGCGCCCTGCGATAACCGCGGAAAAGGAGAAGCCTTTTCGCCTACCGACCTGCTGGCAACTGCGTTAGGCAATTGCATCATGACCATTATGGGCATCAAAGCGATGGACAACGGCATTGACCTGGCAGGCACGGAGATTGAAATTACCAAAATTATGGCCAGCGACCCGCGCCGGGTGGCCGAAGTGATTCTCGAATTTAACTTTCCGAAGAAAGGCTACACCGAAACAGAAAAAGGGCTCATCGAAAGTGTGGCCGGTATCAGTCCGGTACCGTTAAGTGTCCATCCTGATCTGAAACAAACCATCGTGTTTAACTGGTAAACTTTATGGTTGTATCCTTTCAAAATGTTAGTCACTTCTTTTATCTTCGCACAGAATAACACGAATTTCTGAAAAAGTAACATCATGGCTGTTTCCCGTTTTGGCGTTTCGTTGGAAGAAGAGTTGCTGACAGCACTCGATCAGTATGTAACTGAGAATAATTTTGCAAACCGGTCGCAGGCAATCCGGCACCTGATCGAGAAAAACATGGTGGAACAAAAATGGAAATGTGATAATCTGGTTGCCGGTGCGGTGGTGATGGTTTACAGCTGCCAGAAACCTGAAATCCGGATGCGGTCGTCCGAAATACAGTTTCAATACCGGGATGTGGTGATTGGTGTTCAGCAATTCAACCTGAGTGAGCAAAACTGCATGGAAATTGTTGCAGTAAAAGGCGCATCGCGCAGGCTTACCGACTTGTCCGACAAACTTATAAGTATCAAAGGGATTCAGCACGGGAAATTAATCATGAGTAAAACAGAGTAATTTTTTTGCCTCAACAGTAACACGAAATAGAAAAATAATAACACGATTTACACCTAATTCTATCTTAAAATGAAAAAATACCTCCTGAATATTATCCTCATGCCGTTTATGCTTTCGGGTTTAACAGCAACCCTCCAGGCTCAGGACATGCTTGAAGACACCATCCGGATTGAAGAAGTGGTGGTAACAGGCAGTCCGGTAAAAATCAACCGCAACAATGTGCCCATGTCGGTTTCAGTAGTTACCAGTGCACAAATCAACGAAAATAACGAGTCGGCTCTGTTACCGATTTTAAGCGGCCGTGTTCCGGGCTTGTTTGTAACCGAGCGCGGAGTAACCGGTTTTGGAGTTGCCGCCGGATCAGCCGGGCAGATCACTATCCGCGGAATAGGCGGAAGTCCGACTACCGGGGTCCTGATGCTGATTGACGGTCATCCGCAGTTTATGGGAATTATGGGCCATCCTCTGCCCGATTCGTATGTAGCTTCTGATGTTGAGCGGGTTGAAGTGATCCGGGGCTCGGGCTCGGTACTTTATGGCTCCAATGCCATGGGCGGAGTGATTAACCTGATTACCAAAAAGCAGGAACAGGAAGGATTTCACGGAAATGCGCGCTTCATGCTGGGTTCGTACAACACTCAGAAATACATGGCTTCCGGAGGTTATAAAAAAGACAGACTCAGCGTTTATGTTTCCGGGAATCATGATAAAACCGACGGACACCGGGCTGATTCCGAATTTAAGATCACCAACGGATACACCAAAATCGGATACAAACTAAATGAGTACCTGAAGATGAGCGGCGATTTCAGCCTGGCAGCGTTTAAAGCTTCCGATCCGGGCCCTGACACTCTTTCGGCAAAAAAGGGGGAGACCATCGACATTACGCGCGGATACGGTGCCTTCACAATCGAAAATGAGCTGGAAAAAATCTCGGGATCAGCTAAGCTTTTTTACAATTTTGGAGAACATGACATCACCGATGGATTTCATTCAACCGACCACAACTATGGCCTCAATTTTCTGGAGTCGCTGAGGTTGTTTAAAGGCAACACCATCACTGCAGGTTTTGATTACATCAACTATGGCGGTATGGCCGAAAACCTGAAAGCGATGGGCGGAAGGGGAATTGTATTTGCCGATACTTCGGTTTATGAGCTTGGTTATTATGGCTTTGTTCAGCAGACTTTGGCCGAAAAACTGACACTAAACGCCGGATTGCGCCTGCAAGACCACTCGGTTTACGGAGCAGAATGGGTGCCTTCGGCAGGTTTCGCCTGGCGCACAAACGAAAATACCACCTGGAAAGCCTCGTTCTCCAAAGGATTCCGTAGTCCTACTGTTCGCGAGTTATTTCTTTTCGGACCTAATCCTAAACTTCAGCCTGAAACGGTGTTTAATTACGAAGCAGGAGTTCTGAGATCTTTTTTCAACCGGAAACTGAATCTGGAATTAACCGGATTTCTGGTGAAAGGTGATAACCTGATCATTACTGTTCCGAATAAAGGGTTACAAAATGCGGGAGAGGTTTCAAACAAAGGAATTGAAGTTTCGGCTGAAGTTAATCCGTCGTCAAGGCTCAATGTTCATGCGGCATACAGCTACATCAACATGAAAACACCTGTATATGCAACTCCGGAGCATCAGTTATTTATCAGTTCACGCTACCGGCTCAACAAAACCATGTTTATGCTGAGTCTCCAGCAGGTTTTAAATCTGGATACCGATCCTTCAGTGAAAGTACATCGTGAGAACTACACGTTGCTGAATGCGAAAGTCAGCCACCGGTTGTGCAGTTACGCTGAGTTGTTTGTCAGTGCTGAAAATCTGCTGAATCAGAGATACGAACAAAACAGGTATTATACCATGCCCGGAACAACTGTTTTTGCCGGCTTAAACCTGAATTTTTAGTTGGCGGTTGAGTAAATTACAAGCTCACAAGAGCATTTAAAGAGTCCCCATTCATGCCTTTTTTAGCGCTGGATGGGGATTTTTTTTGCAAAAAAAAGTTAAGCGGTGTAACGATTCAGAATACTATTCGTCCTACTTTGGTATACAGCGAATTCAGAAACAGAAAACAGGAAGACTAATAAAATTGCTTTACCGGCATTTCAGGACTACATTTTACCGAGAAAACTGACTTTTTAACCGTTTCACAGGAAGAAATCAGCCATTCATCGAAAAAAACAGGCTTGAGAAATCATTATTCACGAATTTTGACTTGAAAACTAGCAGAAAACACAGCCATGATTAAATTAAACAACATTCACAAATCCTATGAGATGGGAAACAACAGTCTCCATGTTCTGAAGGGTATTGACCTGACTATTGAACAAGGAGACTTTGTTTCTATCATGGGTTCCTCCGGTTCCGGGAAATCCACCCTTCTGAACATTTTGGGGATGCTCGACAATTACGACAAAGGTACTTATCATCTGGCCGGTAACCTGATTGCCAACATGAGCGAAAAAAAAGCAGCCCAATACCGTAACGATATGGTTGGCTTTGTATTTCAGTCGTTCAACCTGATTTCGTTTAAAAACGCGATGGAAAATGTGGCGCTCCCGCTTTACTATAAGGGAGTTCCAAGGAAAAAGCGGAATCAGATTGCCCTGGAGTACCTTGAAAAACTGGGATTAAAGGAATGGGCCAGCCACATGCCCAATGAAATGTCGGGCGGACAAAAGCAAAGGGTAGCTATTGCCCGTGCGCTGATTTCGCAGCCGAAAATTATTCTGGCTGATGAGCCAACCGGGGCTTTGGATACGGCCACCTCATACGAGGTGATGGATATCCTGAAAGAGATCAACGAGGCCGGGATTACCGTGATCATTGTTACTCACGAGCACGACATTGCCGCGATGACTCGCCAGATTATCAGGCTTAAAGACGGACAGATTCACGAGATTATCCGCAACGGCGAACTGAAGCAGTTCCAGAAGGAGTATGTGAAAGAGCTGGAAACCGTTTAATATAAAGCCAATGTTTGATATCGATATCTGGCAGGAAATTCTTGCCACAATCAAAAAAAATAAAATGAGGACATTCCTCACCGGGTTCTCGGTGGCCTGGGGGATTTTCATGCTAATGATTCTACTGGGCTCAGGAAACGGTTTGAGCAACGGTGTGGCTGCAAACTTCATGAACGATGCAGTAAATGCCATGTGGATCTGGAACGGGGAAACCACCATTGCTTACGAAGGAATGAAGACCGGAAGGCCGATCCGTTTCCAGAATCAGGATCAGGAGATTGTATCAAAAGTTTCTGGAGTAGGAGTGTCATCGGGGCGCTATTTTATGGGAAACACCCGGTATTCATACGGCAAAGAATCAGGTGAATATACAACCATAACTTGTCAGCCTGCATTGAAAGATGTTGAAAACCTTATTCTGAACGAGGGGCGATTTGTCAATCAGATTGACATCATCCAGAACCGAAAAGTAGTGGTCATCGGCACTGATATTAAGACCGCTCTTTTTAAGGATTCGACCGCGTTGGGTGAGTACGTGAATATCAATATGGTACCATTTAAGGTGGTAGGTATTTGCTCCGAACCCGGGTCGACCCGTAACCGGAATGCTTACATGCCGCTTTCGACTGCCCAAATGATTTTTAATGGTTCGAACAAGATTCATAATCTGGCCCTGACCATTAATGCATCGACCCTGGAAGAAAGCCAGGCGATTGAAGAACAAATCAGGACCGCTTTGGGGAAACAGCATAAATTTGATCCCAAAGACGAAGGCGCTATCGGATTGTATAACAAGCTGGAAAATTATATTCAGACCATGAAAATTTTTCAGGCGATCAAAATTTTTATCTGGATTATTGGTGTTGGAACTCTGATTGCCGGAATTGTTGGAGTAAGCAACATTATGCTGATTGTTGTTAAGGAACGCACCAAGGAAATCGGAATCCGTAAAGCGATCGGTGCAAGTCCGTCATCAGTGGTCGGGCTTATTTTGCTCGAATCGATCCTGATCACCACGATCGCCGGCTATATCGGCCTGGTTCTGGGAACCGGACTAATGGAGATGGTCAACTATTTTATGGTCCAATCGGCCGGACCGGCAACCGATCAGAGTGAAACCATCTTTTTGAATCCCACGGTTGATATCAACATCGCAATCTATTCCACTTTGCTGCTCATCGTTGCAGGGGCCGTGGCAGGTTACATTCCGGCCAAACGGGCTGCCAGTATTAAACCAATTGTTGCCCTGCGCGACGAATAACAGAAAGGAGATCACATCATGTTTGATATAGACCTTTGGAGAGAAATAGTCAGCGCACTGAAGAAGAATAGATTGCGCAGTTTTATGACTGCTTTCGGTGTTTTCTGGGGAATTTTTATGCTTGTGGTTATGTCGGGAGCAGGAAAAGCGCTTGAAAACGGCGTACTCGACGGGGTACGGGCTTTTGCAACCAACTCGGCATTCTTCTGGACTGAACGGACCAGCATTCCGCATGAAGGATTTCAACGCGGGCGACGCTGGAATTACGAAACAAGCGATATCGATTATATCCGCGAGAATGTGAAAGAGGTTGAATACTTGTCGCCACGGTTATTTGGGGACAACCAGGCTGGAAACAACACTATCCGTGGAGAAAGAGCCGGAGCTTTCAATGTTTACGGCGATTATCCCGACTATTTTAAAATCGACCGTTGGACTCCGGTTAAAGGCAGGCTAATCAACGAAATAGACATGATTCAGGAAAGGAAAGTCTGCAACATCGGTGAACGTGTAGTTGAAGTGATGTTCGGGAAAGACGAAGATCCGATCGGTCAGTACCTGAAAATCAGCGGAGTTTATTTTCAGGTTGTCGGTGTAATTCATGCTGAAACACGGATTAATATTGGTGGCGGGAAGAAAGAAGAAACGATCATCATGCCGTTCAGTACCATGCGGAAAGCATATAATTACGGCAACCGGGTCTATTTCTTCTCTGTAACCTCAAAGCCCGGGACCAAAGTGAGCGATTTGGAAGAAAAACTGAAAAAGATATTAAAAGACCGGCATAAAATTGCTCCGGAAGACGAACAGGCTATTGGCTCGTTCAACATCGAAAAAGAATTCGTCAAGTTTAATGCTTTGTTTATCGGTATTCAGGTTTTAACCTGGATCGTCGGAATCGGGACGCTTTTGGCGGGAGTGATCGGAGTAAGCAACATCATGCTGGTAATTATCAAAGAACGGACTCAGGAAATCGGGATTCAGCGGGCCATCGGAGCTACCCCCGGAACAATAATCAAACACATTGTTGCTGAGAGTGTATTCTTAACCGTAATGGCCGGATATATCGGGTTGTCTCTTGGCGTTGGGATACTTGAAGTTTTAAATCAGATACTTCTTCGGGGAGGCGATGAGCTGTTTTTCCGTAATCCTGAAATTAATCTGACCATGGGACTTTCGGCTTTGGCAGTGCTTGTTGTTGCCGGAATCATTGCCGGTCTCATACCTGCCAAACGGGCTGTAAGTATAAAGCCAATTGATGCCATCCGCGACGAATAGAAAGTCTTCAGCTGAATTTGAATTTTAGAAAGTAAGAAAACAGAAACATATAAAAAGACCGAATCATGAAAAAAATTTTAAAAATCGTAGGAGTTGTAATCCTTGTTGGGATATTCGGAGGGACCATTTATTTCCTCTATACCAAATCTAAAAAAGTGCCTGAAGTGTTTGAAACTAAGAATCCGTTCATTTCCAATGTTGTTCGCAAAACGGTCGCTACCGGATCGGTTGTTCCACGTAAAGAAATCGACATTGTTCCGCAGGTTTCCGGTATTATTGACGAACTGTACATTGTTGCCGGCGATTTTGTAAAGAAAGATCAGGTGATTGCCAAAATCAAGATCATTCCTGATATGGTGAACCTTAACAATGCAGAAACCCGTCTGAACCGCGCCAAACTGGGATTTGATGATGCTAAAATCGATTACGAACGCCAGCAAAAACTGTATGATCAGAAAGTAATTTCGTACGAAGAATACAAAAAGGCCAAAGTCGGATACGATGAGGCCAAGGAAGAATTGTCGGCAGCCGAAAATAATATGGAATTAATTAAAAACGGTGTAACAAAAAGAGCAACAACAGCTACTAATACGCTGGTTCGTTCAACCGTTAACGGAATGGTGCTCGATGTTCCGATTAAAGAAGGAAACTCAGTTATCCAATCGAACACGTTTAACAACGGAACAACCATTTGTACAGTGGCCGACATGCAGGACATGATTTTCAAAGGCAAGGTTGACGAAACCGAAGTCGGGAAGATCAAGGAAGGTATGAATATCGAACTGGAAATCGGTGCAATCGAAAAAGATAAATTCGGTGCTATTCTCGAATACATCGCCCCGAAAGGGAAAGAAGAAAACGGGGCCATTCAGTTCGAAATCAAGGCAAACGTAGTTCTGAAAGAAAATCAGTTTATTCGTGCCGGATACAGTGCCAATGCAAACATTGTTCTTGAAAAGAAAGACAGTGCCCTGGTTATTCCCGAGGGGCTGCTGAAGTTTGAAAAAGATTCTTCATTTGTTGAAGTGGAAACATCCACTCCGCAGGTATTCGAAAAACGAATGGTGAAAACCGGTATTTCTGACGGAATTAACATTGAAATTACCGAAGGACTGGCTAAAACCGACAAGGTGAAGGGCGAAAAAATTGATCCGAAAAAGGTGAAGGAAGAAGAAAAGAAAAAGGCATAAGGAGTATAGAATAATAGCCTTCATTATCGATTGTAAGTGAACTTAATTTTAAAAAAATATACGAATGAAACGAATATACAGCCTTATTGCCGCGGCCCTGTTGCTTGTTGTTTTTACAAGCGCCCAGGCTCAGGAAACATGGTCGTTGCAAAAATGTATCGATTATGCCCTCCAGAATAATATTCAGATTAAACAGCAGAAGCTGAATTCGGATTATTACACCAATCAGCACCAGCAGGCCAAATACAACCGGCTGCCTAACCTGAATTCAACTATTCAGAATAATACGAGTTTTGGACGATCTCTGGGGCCTGACAATACTTATCTGGATATCAATTCGAATTCAACCTACGGAAGCATCAGCACCAATGTTACCGTATGGAATGGCTTTACCCTGAACAATTCGGCAAAAGTGGCTGAGATGGATCTGCGTGCCAGTCTGGAAGAAATGCAAAAAGCCAAAGAGGACATGATGCTGAACATTGCAGCTTCTTACCTCGAAATTCTTTTCGCGGATGAACTGGTTCTGGTTGCCGAGGATCTGTTGAAAATCACGCAACTTCAGATTGAGCGTACCGGGAAACTGGTTGATGCCGGAAGCCTGGCAAAAGGAAATTTACTCGAAATGGAAGCCCAGTTTGCCCGCGAAGAACTCAATGTTGTGAACGCGCAGAACCGGCTTCAGTTAGCATATCTGGCGCTCTATCAACTTCTCGAGTTACCTTCAACGGAGAGTTTCAGAATTGAGAAACCCAATTTGCCTGAAATTGGGGCGAACATGACTCTACTTAATTCGATGGACGTGTTTAAAAATGCTGTCCAATTAAGACCTGCAGTAAAAGGAGCGGAGTTTAAACTGGAAAGTGCCCGCAAGCAACTGCTTGTTGCAAAAGGCAATTTGTTGCCGTCGCTTTCATTCGGGGCTAATTATAACAACTTCTATCAGCATTTGTATAATTATCCTAACGTTGCGCTTAAAAATCAGTTTAAAGGCAATCAGCGTTATGGTTTCGGCGCCACACTCAGTATCCCGATTTTCAACCGTTTTCAGACACGGACAGGAGTTAGCAATGCACAGATTCAGCTCGAAAACTACGAATTTCAGTTGCAAAACACTAAGAACTTGCTCCGGAAGGATATTGAGCAAGCTTATACCAACGCCCTGGCAGCATTTAAAAGGTACATTGCCAATCAAAAGGCAGTTGTCTCATCGAAAGAGGCCTTCAGGTATACCGAAGAAAAATTCAATGTTGGAATGATCAACTCAGTTGAATATGATCAAAGCAAAAATAACCTGTCGAAAGCCCAGAGCGACTTGCTTCAGGCGAAATACGAATATATCTTCAGGACCAAAATTCTTGATTTCTACAATGGAATACCCATTGAGTTGTAGTAAGCTTTATTGAGCTGCAATTCATAACGCAAGTGATAATTGGTTTTACCCGCCGGTGCAAACTGGCGGGTTTTTTTGTTAGGAACGCATAACATTCAAATCTTTACAGAAATTCTCATTTTTTTTCTCTTTCAAGAAAATTCTAAACTCAATTAACTTACCTTTGCACCGAAATCATTATAAATCCAAAATGGACGATTATCATTCGACACAGTTACTAAAGTTATTAATCCGGTAAACAGAGCCCGTCATAGTCTCTGTTTGTCGTAAAACGGAGAAACTATGATTACTTATTGGGAAACCGGTACTTCCTTTACCCGTCTGAATGAATTCCAGCCCAACTGCTGGATTAACTCGCAAGAACTCACCAACGAAGAAGTAGAAGTACTAATCAGCGAATACAACGTACCGCGTGATTTTATTATGGACGTTTTAGATACCGATGAACGTTCGCGTATAGAGATTGACGAGAACAATGTCCTGATTATTATGCGTGTTCCGCTCAACAATCAAAACAACGGCATTCCTTTCATCACGGTACCATTGGGCATAATTATTTCGGGCAGCCAGATAATCACCATCTGCTCACGCCGGACAGAAATAATTCCTTCACTGATCAAAGCCGTCAACGAAAACAAAATTACCATCAGTAATCAGTTCGATTACGTATTGCGTATTTTCCTGATTTCGGCGGTGTGGTTTCTTCAGTTCCTGAAAGAAATCAATGTGCAAACCGCATTGATCGAGAAAGACTTAGAAAACGCTACCAAGAATAAAGAACTGCACCGCTTACTGCGCATGGAGAAATGCCTGGTATTCTTTATCACTTCGCTGAAATCAAACGAAATGGTACTGGCCAAGATGCGCAACAGCCGAAATATGCAAGGTATTGATCACGATGAAGACCTGATGGAAGATGTGATCATTGAAACCAAACAGGCACTCGAAATGGCAAACGTGTACAGCGACATTCAGAGCGGAATGATGGATGCTTTTGCATCAGTGATCTCGAACAACCTGAACGTAATCATGAAGCAGCTGACTTCGGTAACCATTCTCCTGATGATCCCGACACTGATTGCCAGTTTATTTGGGATGAACGTGCCCAACAGTTTCGAGAATTCGCCCTTTGCTTTTGGTTATGTCATCGCAATTTCGATTATTCTCTCGCTGGCCGGAATTTTACTGTTTAAATGGAAAAACTGGTTCTGATTACGCAAATTGTAAATAGATTACTCCGGCAGTTAACAGATACAGGAATACTTCTCCCCATATTTGTTTTTTCATAAAGAGCAGATGGTTGGAAATCAGGTAAGTTAACGGGATTGCCAGAATGACGATGATTTCTCTGGAAACAGCCGGATGAGCTACAATCAGCGTGGAGGAAATCAGGAAAATCCAGAAAAATGCCTTGAAATATTTTCGTGAACTGATCTTTTTTTCGTCATACTGAGCCAGAAGGAAGAAACTGCCGAGTAACGTCAGAAAAACCAGAAACCCGATGTATATCTGAATCGGCAGGTTGTTTCTGAGAAAGATCTGCTTAAAGGTCATGTTTGCCTCCAGTACGCGGACGAGCTCATCAGTTTGCCCCAGCATTAAATAGTAGGATAAAGCTGCCAGCCAGGGAAATAAAAATCCGAGTGTGGTCAAAACGTACTCCCGCCAGTTTACCTTGGGTTTCAGAATAATAAGCCCGAACCACAGGAACGGAAAGAAAAAGACCAGGTTTGCATAGAAGAGTGAACCGATAGCCAGAAAAACTCCAGCTTCAAACGCGTTGGAATGTATATTTTCTTTGTCGTACGAACTAAAAATCCGGTCGGTTGCCATAATCAGGAACAGTGCTGCCGGATAGACCGGGTGCATGGCATGGAGTTCGTGTATTCCGCTGGTAATCAGCAAGAATAAGCTCGATGGTAAAAAAGTCCGGACCCGGATAAATGCGTACTGAATATTTAGCTTCAAAATCAGAAAAGCCAGCAGGATAATGAAGATCAAAGCAACAATGTTGTTGGCCAGTAAATTTTCTCCGAGGAGATAATTAATTGGCTGATAGAGGATCATCATATTTTCGTCCGGGAAAAACGGGAATAGTGCCGGCTTCATGAGCGAGCTGCCCCATAAGGCCAGGGCAACTATGGGAATCATTAAAAAATGATAGGCTTGATTCGATTTTAATACTCTAAGTAACATGTGTTGTATATTTCACTTTTGCCTTCTACACTTCAATGCTGTTCGGAGCAACCCAGGTATACGGTTTCCGGGTAGCTTTTTCTCAACCTTGCTTCGGTTTTACAAGTCGAAACCCAGATCTTTGCGGTAATACAGCCCTTCAAAGCTGAGAGACTGAGCATTTTTATAGGAAAGATCCAGCGCTTCTTTCATCGTTTCACCGTATGAACTGATTGCCAGAACGCGTCCGCCGTCGGTGCATACATCCGGACCTTTTTGTACTGTTCCGGCGTGAAAAACGATGCTTGTTGTAATCTGAGCGAGGCCGCTTATCACTTTCCCTTTTTCATACGGTCCCGGATAACCTCCTGAAACGAGCATTACCGTTACCGCAGTCCGGGAGTCAATTTCAATATGTTTCTCTCCCAAAGTTCCTTCGGCTGCACCAAGCAGCAAGTCCACAAAATCTGATTTGACCCGCAGCATAACAGCTTCCGTTTCCGGGTCTCCCATTCTGACGTTGTATTCAATCACCATTGGTTCTCCGCTGCAACTAATCAGGCCGAAAAAGATAAATCCGTTGTACGAAATCTGATCTTTCTTCAGGCCCTCAACAGTTGGCCGGATAATCCGGTCTTCCACTTTTTTCATGAAAGTTTCGTCAGCAAACGAAACGGGAGAAATGGCTCCCATGCCGCCTGTATTCAGCCCGGTATCTCCTTCGCCGATACGTTTGTAATCTTTGGCAACCGGAAGTATTTTGTAATCATTTCCGTCAGTAATGGCAAAAACCGAACACTCAATTCCGCTCAGAAATTCTTCGATGACCACTTTGCTGCTGGCTGATCCGAATTGTCCGCCGAGCATTTCCCGGAGCGATTCTTCTGCTTCCTGAAGGTCGTTAATGATTAAAACACCTTTCCCGGCAGCCAAACCGTCAGCTTTCAATACATAAGGGGCGTTCATGGTTTTCAGGAATGCCAGGCCCTCCTGAAGATTTCCGGCGGTAACAGCCAGGTACTTGGCCGTTGGAATCTGGTGGCGCATCATGAATTCCTTTGCAAAATCTTTACTTCCTTCGAGCTGGGCTCCAAGCCGGTAAGGGCCGACAAAACGGATGTTTTTTAATTGTTCGTCGGAGCTGAAGAAATCGTGCAGTCCTTCGCAAAGCGGAACTTCGGGCCCGACCAATACCAGATCGATCTGATTGTCGAGAACCACACGTTTTAACCCGGAAAAATCGGAGACGCCAACCGGAAGGTTGGTTCCTAAAAGCGCGGTACCGGCATTTCCAGGGGCGATAAACAGCTGGTTAAGCTTAGGTGATTGCTTGATTTTCCATGCCATAGCATGCTCTCTTCCTCCTGAACCAACAATTAAAATATTCATCATTTTCATTAAATTTTGACAGGCACGTGTTTCTTACTGCCTGTTGTTTATTCGTTTATTGTACGGTATCGCGTTAAACCGGTATCCTTGTTCTTTCATCCAGCGAATGGCTTGAGGCAAGGTGGCCGTCAGATTATGCTGTGCCTTAATTGAATCGTGAAATGTGATTACCGATCCCGGACGAACAAAATCGGTGACATTTCTTAAGACCTTTTCCGGAGTAATGCGGGCATCGTAATCGCACGATATTAAATCCCACATAATTATTCTGAAATGATCTTTCAGGTAGTGGTACTGTGATCTTTTTAGCCAGCCGTGAGGTGGCCTGAAAAGGTCAGAGTGGATATAATCTGCGGCTTTTTCGATGTTACGGAAATACGCCTGATCATCTTTTTTTAATCCCTGCCAGTGGTTGAAGGTGTGATTTCCCACCGAGTGCCCGTCATCCAGAATTTGTTGATAGACCTCGGGATACTTCATCACGTTTTCGCCCACGCAGAAAAAAGTTGCCCGAATGTCTTCTTCCCGGAGCAAATCGAGCACCCAAGGCGTTACTTCAGGAATTGGTCCGTCATCGAACGTCAGATAAACAACCGGATCGCTTTCGTCAAATCGCCAGACTGCTGCTTTAAAAAGGGCAGTAAAAAAGTCGGGCAGACGAACCCTGGGGTCAAAATGCTTCATTATTTCAACGAACTGTACCTTTCGAAATAGCTGTTAAATGCTGAAGATACCTCTTTCTGCAATTCGGGCTGATCGTTTCTGGTGCAAATCATGCTCATTTCCCGCATGAAATAAAGGATTCGCTGTATCTCTTCATCAACCGAATTGCGCAAAGGATTTTTCAATGTGTAGAAATAATCCAGTTGCTCTTTATAATCGGTCATGATTGTATTAATAATTTCTTTTCCTTTTGCTGGCTGCCCGGCCTTAAAGTAGGTTTCGGCCATCATCATCGAGAAATAGTTGTAAGGAACAACTTTATGAGGGATCAGTTCAACACAGCGGTCGAGCACCTTGACAGCTTTGTCGTTTTGCCCTTCGGCAACAAGCGTTTCTGCCAACCTGTTAAATGTGTTGCGGATGTTCATCATCATGCGGCTGTTGTTTTCGTCAATGTAGACATCCGGTTTTTCCATGTTGCCCCACTTGAAGTTTTCCATCACATTCTGATACATCAGGCGCGAGTTAACTTGTCCCATGTTGAGTCCGCCATCGGAAGGAGTTTTGATGGGAACCAGCTTGTAAGCCAGGCCTTCGAGCTGGAAATAATCCTGAAGGTTCAGGTATTTATCGCGTCCGATGGTGATTGCAAAATACAGCGGTCGTTCCCAGTTGTTGTTGGCAATCATATCCAGAACCATCAGTTCGTCTTTGCTGATGTAATGCCTGTCACTGAAATCAATTTCCAGAGTGTCAACAATTTTATCGTAATCCTGCGGTTCGACAACTTTATTTTTGATTACGGCAGCTTTGTCGACCACCATAAACAATTTTTTCGACGGAATATATGCTGCATAATCAGCCTGTTCCAGCTTTGTTCTCGGATTTTCGTCCTTCACAAAATCGAGGGCTTTTTTGAGTTCAACCGAACCTTTCAGGCGGGGGTCTTCCATCAGGTAAACAACATCCCTTTTCCCCTGTACATACTGATCGTGTGTGAAGCTGATCGGCAGCGGCTCGGAGTTGTAGGCCTTGCTCTTCATCTGATCGATGTACCAGTCGGTCTGGAAGTAGCTCAGGTTACATACGCGCAGGTCGGTACGCACACCTTCAACTTCCTGGTTGTACCAGAGCGGGAAGGTATCGTTGTCGCCGTTGGTAAAAATGACAGCGTTAGGAGCGCATGTATTCAGGTAATTGGCCCCAAAGTCGCGGGCTGTATAACGGTTTGAACGGTCATGGTCGTCCCAGTTTTCTGCGGCCATAACTACCGGTACCAGCAAAAGAGCCAGGACACTGGCAACGCTGGCACTCACTGTATCCGGAGCATACTTTTTCAGGCCTTCGTACAGCGCCAGAACGCCGATTCCGATCCAAATGGTAAAGGCATAAAACGAGCCGGCATAGGCATAGTCACGTTCACGCGGCTGGAGCGGCGATTGATTCAGATAGACCACAATGGCCAATCCGGTCATCAGGAACAGCAGTGTTACTGTCCACAAATCTCTTCTGCCTTCAACACCGCGGTTATACATGAAAAAGATTCCAATGACACCGAGGATGAACGGTAACAGGTAGTACGC
>JAEUSS010000187.1 GCA_016788685.1 Prolixibacteraceae bacterium
GCATCGGTGGCCATGCGCGACGGACGTGCCGTTATTCCGGTGGCATCGGCGCTCAAACGCCGGCTGAACGGCATTGTGCACGACGAGTCGGCTACCGGCAAAACTTCATACATCGAGCCCGCCGAAGTGGTTGAACTGAACAACCAGATCCGCGAGCTGGAATATGCCGAGATGCGAGAGATTGTCCGGGTTCTGACTACATTCTCAAACGATATCCGGCCTTATCTGCCCGACTTGTTGCAAGCCTACGAGTTTCTGGGTAAAATCGATTTTATTCGGGCTAAAGCAATTTATGCCATTGATATTGACGCTATAAAGCCATACCTCGAAAATAAATGCCAGCTGGAGTGGGAAGGTGCAGTTCACCCATTGCTGATGCTTGCTTTGCGGCGCGAAAACCGGAAAGTGGTCCCGCTCAATATTACCCTGACGCCCAAAAAACATATTCTGCTTATTTCAGGTCCGAATGCGGGAGGAAAATCGGTTTGCCTGAAAACTGTTGGTTTACTGCAATATATGCTTCAGTGCGGTTTGCTGATTCCGGTGAGGCAAAGCAGCGCCACCGGAATCTTTGATAAGTTGTTTATCGATATTGGTGACGAACAATCGATTGAGAATGACCTGAGTACATACAGTTCACATTTGATGAACATGAAATTTTTCCTGAAGAATTCGAACGATAAGACTCTGGTACTGATTGACGAATTCGGAACGGGAACCGAACCCATGCTGGGTGGCGCCATTGCCGAATCAATTCTGGCGCAGCTGAACGAAATGAAAACGTTTGGCGTAATTACTACGCACTACACCAACCTGAAACATTTTGCCTCATCGTCAGAAGGAATTGAAAATGCAGCCATGATGTACGATTCATCTAAAATGGAACCGCTTTTTCAGCTCGATATCGGAAAACCCGGCAGTTCGTTTGCCTTCGAAATTGCCCGGAAAATAGGACTTCCGGAGCATATTCTTCAGGATGCAACCGAAAAAATAGGTAAGGATCACATTAACTTTGACAAGCACTTGCGCGACATTGTGCGCGATAAACGGTATTGGGAAACCAAGCGTGAGAAAATACGGAAAGTAGAAAAATCGCTCGACGAACTGGCCGGAAAATATGAAACTGACCTTTCGCAGCTTGATAAACAGCGCAAGGAAATTTTGCTGAAAGCCAGGCAGGAAGCCGATCAGATACTTTCAGAAGCCAACAAACGCATTGAAAATACCATTCGCGAAATTCGCGAGAGTCAGGCTGACAAAGAAAAAACCAAGCAAATCAGGGCTAAGCTGGTTGAGTTTAAACAGGAGGTGGAAGAATCAGCAACTTCTCAGGATGATCTGATTAATCAGAAAATTCAGAAACTAAAAGAAAAAGAATCGCGCCGGAATCAAAAAAGAGGAGAAAGCAAGCCGGTTGCCGAAAAGGCAAAAGAGGCTGAACCTAATGTGTGGAAAACCGGGGATAAGGTATTGATGGCCGGGAACCAGAATATAGGCGAGATTCTGGAGCTGAATGATAAAAATGCAGTGGTAGCTTTTGGTCACATCCGGACCTCGGTTAGTCGTGATAAATTGCAGAAAATCACGAATAACGAAGCCAAGAAGATACAGCGTACTTACAATCAGACCATGCCCAACATCAACAAAGGCATGAGCGAAAAACGCCTCAGCTTTAAAACGGAAGTGGATGTCCGGGGCCAGCGGGCCGAGGAGGCGCTCGGAATTATTCAATCGTTTATTGACGATGCCATTATGCTTGATTTTAGCGAGTTGAGAATATTGCACGGCAAAGGAAATGGCATTCTGAAGGAAATGATCCGGAATTATCTGAAAACCGAGCCTGCCGTTAAAGCGTTCCGTGATGAACACGTTCAGTTTGGCGGCGCCGGAATTACAGTTGTGGAGATTGGGTAAGACCTGAGAGTGGGATGCCAAATAATTATCAATCGAATTTACTAAACAGATATACAAGATGATTAATGAAAAATTAGATATCCAGTTGATTGAAACCTTGAAGGAAAACGGTTTTACTGAATCGACTGAAACGGAGCAGATTTGTATTCCTAAGATAAAAAGCGGGCGCGATTTGTTGTGCGTTGCCGGTGATGGCAGCGGAAAGACTGCTACCCTGGTGGTGAGTGTGCTTCAGCGGCTGAAGGCTTCGCTCGATGACAATCCGCGCGCGGTGATTATCGTTCCCGACAAGGAGCGTGCTTCAGCCATGAAGAGCGAATTTGAACGGCTGGGCGAATATACCGATTTGCGCATACATACTGCCTGTGAGGATGAAAAGATTGATGATCAGAAGGATAAGATTTATATGGGGTCTGACGTCGTAATCGGTACTCCCAAGCGGCTGAATAAAATTTATTCGTTGTACGCCCTGAACCTGGGGGCTGTCAGGATCTTCGCCATTGATGATGCCGAATTGGTTATTAAAAGCGTCAACTATCCGCAGATCGACCGCCTTGCCGAAAGTTTGCCCAAAGCGCAGCGCGTGGTATTTGCTTCGCAGCTGACAGAATGGATCGAACGTTTCGCCGAAGAATTTATGAATGTTCAGGAAGTAATTGAAATTGAGGAAGCCGAGCCGGAAAACGAAGAACCCGGACTTGCGGAATAAGCCGCCGTTGATGTTTTTACTTTTACCTGATTTATTTTTTGAATTATGCGCAGTGCCACTTTCTTGATTTTTTTCAGTATCGTTCTGTTAATCTATTCATCGGTCAATTATTACCTGTATGTTCGGGGGCTTCAGGCTTTTTCGCTGAGCCAGCCCATGAAACGCTGGTATATCGCTGTTTTCTGGGTGGTTGCCTCCATGTTTATTGTGGGTTCTGTGCTTGAACGAACCGCAAGTTCGGCTTTCA
>JAEUSS010000202.1 GCA_016788685.1 Prolixibacteraceae bacterium
CCGGATTCATCCGAAGTCGCACAATTTTTTGAACAGAACCAGTTTCCGCGCAAAGAAGCGCAGAAGTTTTACGCCCACTACCAGTCGTCAGGCTGGAAGACCGGGGATCAGATGAAAATACTTTCCTGGCAGGCCGTTGCCCGGAAATGGATGAACAACACCCAAAGTTTTAAAACAGATGAACGAGAACCCAATCAAGTCGGGACCAGCAAACTTAGCGTCACCGTCAACAAAGATTATTCTGAACCCTTATGAGCAGATCGCCGATTACCGCGGCGGAGTATTCAATTTCAGCTTCCCGGCCAGCCTGCAATGGATGGAAGAGCGGGGCAAGATCCTGTTCGGGAACCATTTTTCATTGATCGAAACTGACTTTGAGTTGATCTACAAGCTGTTGGTTTATGCTATCGGGGATCAGGAGAATGCTGCAAATCATGGGATCAGCCTGAGAAAAGGAATCCTTCTGACAGGCCCGATAGGCTGCGGAAAGACTTCCCTGATGCAGCTGGTCAGTTACTTTTTCCCGCGAGAAACCCAATACCAAGTCAAGCCAACTAGGGAGATCAGTTTTGAGTTTGAGAAAGATGGATTTGCGGTGATCAACCATTACAGCAAAGGGTCATTTGTCAGATACGCCAATATGCCATTCCTGCCCAAAGTGTATTGTTTTGATGATCTGGGATTGGAACAGACCCCAAAATACTTTGGCAACGAATGCAATGTGATGGCTGAGATCCTGTTAAACCGCTATGATCTGTTTGTCTCCAAACGAATGCTGACCCACATTACCACCAACCTTTCTGCTTCCGAATTGGAGGCTATTTATGGCAATCGAATCCGCAGCCGGATGCGCGAAATGTTTAACCTCGTGGCCTTTGACAGGGACACCAAAGACAAAAGGGCTTAATATAACATCAACCAAGCACAAATCTAAAAATCAGGTATTAGCCGATGTTTGGTTAGTTGGTTCTGCGGCCTGTTCGCGCTTTGGCTCCGCCAGGGCGCGAACAAGCCTCGATTCAGCATGGAAGACTGGCCCTGTCCGGTTCAAAGATCAATCCCTGTCCGTTCCGGCTGGGATTGACTTTTCCCTTTCATGGCCACACTTCCCGTTTTTTTTTAAAGTTTTTAGTCTGTTTTAAGTTTGAAAAAATGTAACGTGGTTATTCCTTCACACCCCAGTTCATCCGGCACATTCGCTTCACTCGCTTTTTCGCTCCCTAATCCCGTTCGTGCCTCCCCGGAACCGGTCGCTCAATTTGCTCGTTCAGCTCATAAGCCGGATTGACCCCACGGCAAGAGTGGTTCCTTTCCTTGCATTTCGCGATTTTCTGCCCCAATTCCATTTCGCCTGCTCCGGCCTTTCCCAACGCACGATCCACACAAAAAAGGCCGGAAACAAGCTTCATTTCATTCCATTTAATCGCTTCATTTCAGCGCAGTAACCACACATGCCTTTTGCCCACACGCTTTTGTCAGGTTACAGCGATTGTTTTTAAAGCTTATACCCATACGCCAAGCCAAAAAAGAAACTCAAATTTAGCCGGTTTCCCCGCCAGTCCAGCGCACCGTAAAACTGCAAGGCCAGTGCGAGTGTTCCGGTTTTTTATCCATTTTCTATTATTTTTCAAGCAACTTTTTAAAAAGTTAACCGGAACAGCCTTGCATTTTTGCCACAACCGGCAATGAAAAGGACTTTCTTTTTCTTTTTTGTCGTTTTTTCTTCCTCTTTTGAAAATAATTTGGCTTGTGCAAAATCAATCAAATGGAGCTAAATTCAATTAATTCGAATAGTCTGTTGAACAAAGCCATCACCATATCACATCAAAATCGATTAAATAAAATGATCAGAACATAATTTATTTAACCATATAAAACGCCCAACTTGGGGACACCTTGGGTAATTTATATTTTTCGATCCTTCAATTTTGCGGTGCCCGGTTTCGGAAAAGTAATCCATGATCATTATCTGATCATGATCCGATCAGGGAAGAATAACCAGTATTCACCTTTAAAATTGAAGCCTTATGTTTGGATTGGACACCATCACCTGGATCAAATTTACCACCATGCTTTTTCTGCTTTGCAGCGTCTATTACGCCGCAGTTTTCATCCGGGCCTGGCTCAGTCGCTCAGGCCGGACATCCGGCAACCTGTTCGAGAATGCCGATGAAACAGACATCCACCCTGAAAGAATGCTTCCCATTTTGGTTTCATCCTCCGATTATCCCGGAGAACTGATCCCTTTTAATCACATCGAACCTGTTGACCTGAAAGTGGATTTTTATCGCGATAATGGTATTGATGAAGGCTATAACGTCGAACAATTCTACGAAGACCATCTTTCCCACAATCCGGAAATCCTGGAGAACATCCAGTTTCAGTCATAATTTATCCTAGTTATTCATTCTTAAAAACTCAAAGTTTCATGAAAACAAAAGTTCAGTGTTTTTTCAAACGGGCAGAAGCCCTTGTTGCACTCTTTATCCTCAGTCTATACCATGCCATGGCCCAGTCAGCCGCAGGTATTGATCAGGCAACTGCCGAAGTCAGTTCTTATATCGATCCGATCTCCAACCTGATCATTGCCATCGGTGCCGTTGTTGGGCTGATCGGCGGCGTCCGCGTGTACATCAAATGGCAGAGCGGAGATCAGGATACTCAGAAATCCATCATGGGTTGGTTTGGCGCCTGTCTGTTCCTGATTCTGGTTGGAGTCGTAATCAAAGCATTCTTTGTCTGATGCAAGGCTACCCAGTTAAGAAAGTGGACACCCGGTTGTATATCAAAGGGCTTTCCGGCCCTTTGGTATTCCGGGCACTGTATGGGATTATCGCATCCTTTCTGCTATTCTCTGCCATTTACATCCTTATCGGGGTATTCCCGGCAGTACTGATCGGGGTCCCAGCCTTTTTCGGATACCTCTACCGGCTCAATACGATCCAAATGAAGTATGGTCCGGAAGGATGGGGAAAGAAACAGACCGCCCGGAAACTGCCCCAGTTTATCAGCTGTAAACGACGAATTCCTCAAACGTTTTCCAAATGAAGATTAAAAATGAAAATCAAAAACCTTGAAACAATTCTCCCGATTCTGGGATTTAACGGTGATGTTCAGGTCTCCAATAACCTGGACCTAACTATCGGGTTCCGGCTTCAATTGCCTGAAGTCCTGTCATGCAGTACCGAACAACTCTATATGCTGCATGATACCTTTCAGCGGATGATCAACCTGTTGCCTGCCGGAAGTTTTATCCATAAACAGGATTTTTTCCTGATCAACGAATTCCATCCGACGGAAGTGGAATCTGAAACAACCGGAGCAAAGGAAAGCCTGAATGAATCCTATCTGGAGCACTTTGATGGAAGACGATATCTGAAACACAACTGCTGTTTTTACATCAGTCTGCTAAATAAAGGCCTTTTGAAAAACTACCTTGAATCCGCTTTGATCTTTTCCCGGACGCAGCGCAACCTGGAAAAATTGCAGTACGACAAGATCAACGAACTTAGAAGTAATATCATAGCCATCTTTAATC
>JAEUSS010000251.1 GCA_016788685.1 Prolixibacteraceae bacterium
GTTGAAATGATATTACTATACCCTTTTTTTTGATTTTTATGTAAGTCTATATTTTGAACAACAATTAAATTTTACAGTTATGAAAGAATATTCTTTAACTCAGAACAACGGATTCAATAACGAAATCCAACTGAATGGTTCAGTTTCAACTAACAATCAAAACGCTTTATGCGCTAGTACGAATGTTTCTATGACAGGGGAAGAACCTGAAGCTTTTTTGCTGCCCGAAAGTCTGGAAACTGGTAAGCCAAGCAACATTTTGCATGCTCAAAAGGGCGACAGTACAGTTCAGCCCTTTACCCTCGAAATTGACATAAAGTGCATTGAACCACACGAGTTGGTTATGAAAGTCCATCGTCCAAAGAATCTGGGTGGACTGAAACTTACTATGAAGCTCAAAGGTTTGCTTGTGCCTATTCGAGTAGTTTACAGAAATGGAAGGTACTTTATTACAGAAGGCTTGAGCCGCTATTTTGCTGCCTTAGAACTTGGTTGGGAAACCATTCAGGTAATCGTTGAAGATTTAACCGATGAAGAAATTCAGGAACTATATGTCTTTAGAAATTACCGAACCAAGAGGTCGATCGAAGAATTGACCAAGCATGCCGAAGTTGTTTTGGGTGTTCTTGGATTATCGCAAGGGAAAAAACGGGATCAGATTGGGTCGCTGGAATTAGCAGACGACAATTATTCATTAGTCGGAAAAGACCGCTTCGAAATTGCCTGCGATATATTGGGGATAGATATATCTCCTTCAAGTTTACGAAGATTAATATTGGTAAGGGATTTTGTCGATAAAGGGGACGACGAAGTCAAAAACCTGAAGTTATTGGAAAAACTCGAAAACGGTCAGATGAGAATCAACCAGGCCTTCAATGTTGTCAAGAACTACGAAAAATTCAAGAAACAGGAGGGTTCAAACGAACTTACCGAAACCCTTGAAGTAATGAAAGGCGAAAATTATAAGCTGTACAATAAAACTTGTGAAGACCTCTCAGACTTAGAAGATGAAAGTGTTGATAGCGTTATAGAATCATGCCCCTACTTTCAGCAAAAAGACTATTCACGAGGCGAATTCGATTCTACTCAAATTGGACTTGAAAAAAACGTTGATGATTTTGTTGAAAAGCAGGTCAATATACATCGAGGCGTTTACAAGAAGCTCAAAACGTCTGGAAGCCTTTTTGTAGTATTAGCTGATAGCTACGATAAAGGTGTTGACTGTTTGGTGGTCGAAAAGTTCATTATTAGGATGGTTGAAAGTGGATGGAAATTCATTCAAAAATGGTACTGGGTCAAAGATAATCCAAAACCACAGAACGAAATCAAAAGGCTTTTACCAAATTATGAATACTGTCTTCACTTTGTAAAAGACGTTAAAGAATATCGATTTAGAGACTTCATTAACTGGAAAGAAGGTGATTTTAAAGTTGTTAGAAGTTCAAAGGAACGGGAGTTGAGTAAAAAGCGTGAAAACCACAGTTGGACACTGCAAAAACCAATAGAGCGATTCCGCTCTTTCCTTTCTGAACAAAACGTGTCTCGTGTTCTTCAGGCCAACGGCTTTTTATGGAAAGAATTGGAAGAAATCGACCCCGAATATCGCCATCAGGCTCCATACCCTTCAGTAATTCCGCTACTTCCGATATTACTGACAACCCGAATTGGTGACACAGTTCTGGATATTTACAATGGAACAGCTACCACTACTGCTGTTGCTCTTCAATTGGGTCGTAAAGCTATTGGTTACGACATCGATAAGGTCAACCATCAGTTTGCTGCGAAACGGCTCCAACTGGTTGAACAGAACTTACCTAGCGAAACTGAAATTCTTGCATTGGAAGCTGATTTCATCTGCGACTATGTATCCGAAGAAAATGATTCAAAGATGGTTGCATAATCATAAAGGTTCATCCGACCAGCGAACTAAATAAGTTGGTCGGATGATCAATCTTTCTAAAACCAATAACTAATTCATTTATAACTATTTAAAATTATGAAAGCAACTAGTAAAACTAATCCAGAAAAAGTTTTGTGGAAAAACTCAATGTACATGACAACTGATGGACAAGGTGTAATGCTGATCCATTCAGAAGAAGGGAAAAAGGCAACAAAAATCAAATCCGTTTTATCTGAGCTTGGAGTTGAGTTTTCTTTTGAAAAGTATAGCGAAGAAATGGTTTGTGTTGAAGATTATACTGATCCAGAAATTGGAGATGAAGCCCTTGATGTGGGAAGGATGAAAATGATAAAATTTAAAGTAAAGATCGAGGACTTAAAGGATGATTGTCCTTCTCTCTATTCATGGTTAATTGAAAAAAATCGGATTGATCAAATCGTTCGTCAATACCTGACCGACAATAACCTATTAAATAGATATGTTTTAAATTGATTGTTATTCAACTCTTTTGATGTTTGTTGTTGTTTTAAGTGTTGTTTGGTAAAGAAGCCCTGATAACATCAAGTATGATGTTGCCGGGGTTTTCTTTTTTCTTCCTGTCACCTGACACCAAGTTGAATATTTTCGAATAATTGAGACAATTCAGTCAAAAATTATGCTCATTAACTCGTTCGAATTTGCTACTTTTGGAAGTTTACGTGAAGTAAACTAAGAAAATAAACTATTGATGGCAAAGAAGAACGGCAACGGAACTGAAGAACCGTTGGAAAAACAACTCTGGAAAGCTGCGGATAAACTCCGAAAAAATATTGATGCAGCCGAATACAAACATGTGGTTTTGGGATTGATATTTCTGAAATACATCTCCGATGCATTTGAAGAATTATACGCTCGGCTGAAAGCAGAAGAAGCACAGGGAGCCGACCCCGAAGACAAAGACGAGTACAAAGCCGAAAATGTATTTTTCGTTCCACCTGTGGCACGTTGGAGCCTGTTGGTTTCTTATGCCAAACAACCTTCCATTGGAATTACGATTGATGCGGCCATGGATGCCATTGAAGCGGAAAACCCATCGTTGAAAGGTGTTTTGCCGAAAGTATATGCCCGTCAAAACCTTGACCCTACAAGTTTAGGTGAGTTAATTGATTTGGTTGGGAATATTGCCCTTGGCGACACCAAAGCCCGAAGTGCTGACGTGTTAGGCCATGTGTTTGAATATTTCCTTGGTGAATTTGCCCTTGCTGAAGGTAAGAAAGGCGGTCAGTTCTATACTCCGCGAAGTGTTGTTGAATTGCTGGTTGAAATGCTGGAACCTTATCAGGGGCGGGTGTTCGACCCTTGCTGTGGTTCTGGGGGTATGTTTGTTCAATCGGAAAAGTTTGTCACCGAGCATCAGGGAAAAGTAAACGACATCTCCATTTACGGACAGGAAAGCAACCAAACCACCTGGCGTTTGTGCAAAATGAACCTTGCCATTCGGGGTATTGACAGTTCGCAGGTTCGGTGGAATAATGAAGGTTCGTTCCTGAACGATGCACACAAAGACCTGAAAGCTGATTTTATTATCGCCAACCCACCGTTTAATGTGAGCGACTGGGGCGGCGACCTGTTACGAAAAGATGGACGCTGGCAATATGGTGTTCCGCCCACTGGAAACGCCAACTACGCATGGATACAACATTTCCTTTACCATTTGGCACCCAGCGGACAAGCTGGTTTCGTATTGGCCAAGGGTTCGCTCACTTCGAAAACATCGGGCGAAGGTGATATTCGTAAAGCATTGATAGAAAACAACCTGATTGATTGTGTTGTAAACCTGCCTGCCAAACTATTCCTGAATACCCAGATTCCAGCCTCACTTTGGTTTATGAACCGAAACCGTACCAATGGAAAATTTCGCAACCGAAGCAACGAAATATTGTTTATCGATGCCCGAAACCTTGGACATTTAATCAACCGCCGTACCAAGGAGCTTTCTCCTGAAGATATTAAGAAAATTGCGGAAACCTACCACAACTGGCGTAATGTAGATGGCAAGCATGAAGACATTGCAGGTTTTTGTGCTTCTACGCCAACCGAAAAAGTAAAAGAACTGGATTATGTGCTTACCCCAGGGCGGTATGTTGGTTTACCCGATGATGAAGACGAATTCGATTTTAACCAACGCTTCAATGAACTGAAAGCCGAACTGGAAGAACAGTTGAAAGAAGAAGCACGCCTGAACGGCATTATTTCTGCTAACCTCGCAAAGATTAAGACCAATGAGTGAGTGGAAAGAAACTGATTTTGGAAAAATTCCAGATCATTGGAGTATTTCAACAATTGAAGAAGAAACAGTTTTTGTAACTGACTATGTCGCAAATGGAAGTTTTGCTTCTTTAGCTGAGAATGTAAATTACAAACAAGAACCAGACTTTGCAGTTCTGGTTAGATTAACAGATTACAATAATAATTTCAAGGGAAAATTTGTCTATGTAGATGAGAAGGCTTACAATTTTTTGAATAAATCAAAGCTTTTGGGAGGTGAAATCATTATCTCAAACGTT